>JBIKLM010000562.1:0-2652 GCA_044359835.1 Planctomycetota bacterium | reverse complement strand
GGTTGTATCTCTTTTCGCGAGCGATCTGCTCCAGAGCCAAAACGGGATCCTTAGACATGACACCAGGCAATGTGCGCAGATGAGGATTCCTTCCAAAAGGCGTTTCGTCGAAATTCTTGATCAGAAACTCCGGCAGTCGCGGCAGACAGGCCTCCAGGTCTCCGAGTTCTTCGTTGATCGTGATCGTCTCGTCCGGATCGATCCTGTGCCCGGCGAACAGGGGTTCCAGCCATGGCCAATCCGGTCCGTAGAATTCGAACAGCACGTCCCCCAGCCGGCGCCCATGAACGTGTTTGTCGTACTGCAATCGCACCCAGGGCTCGCCGCGCGGCTCGCTGGGCTGCTGGCCTTCTGCCCCACTTGCCGCCTGGCTGTCCTCCAGACTCAGCCGCGACCCGTTCGGAAGTTCGAGTTCAGGCTGGACCGCACCGGGGACCTCCGGCATCGCGAACGCGGCGGGCCGCCCAGCGGACCCGGCGGTGTTCGTTGGACTCTCCCCCCTCCAGGCCAAGAATGCACCCAGCGCGGCCAAGGCCAGAGCCAGCACGACGATTCCCGGTGTCTTTTTCATGGCAGCCAAAGAAATGTAGGGTCGAAACCAGGCCTGGAGCCTGCGGTGCTCCGCAAGAGCCCATCGCCTGGGCAGGGGTTCAGATCGCTCGATCGGAGGAGGCGGATCGCCCCTGGATGCTGGGTGAAGTGCGAGCTGCAAGCCGCTGGCCAAGCGAAACGAGCGGCCCTCAGGCGTCGGTGCGGCGGGCAGGAGCCGGTCGGACCGGCGGCCGCTGCGGCTCGCGCTGCCGCGGGTCAGCCGATCGTCATGCGCCTGCCTGCCAGGGTCAGCCCGGGCCGCTGAACACGACTAGGCACGGGCTGCACGCGGCGGAGGCTGTCGCCTGCGCCATGTCGGGGCAGGCTGGATCCGCGGACTGGACCCGCAGGACGGCTTCGTATCGACCCCCGCACATGAGGAAGAGGTCGAGTTCTCCAACACCCACCCCTCCCGGCTGGCCGCTGCTGCCTTCGATCTGCCAGCTATCGCCTCCGTTCTGGGGGTTGTTGGGGTCGTCGGAGTCGTAGAGCCGATAGCCTCCGCCCAGGTAGCCATAGGTAGTGCCGAAGTTCCACCCGTAGGTGGCCTTGAACCGACAGGGAGCCCCATCCTCGCAGGCGGTACCCGCTTGTTCGCAGTCCCCATCTTGCTGAGGATCGATCAGGAGCTGCGCGCTGGTGCCGCAGGATCCCAGTTGGTTGAGCGCAGAACCACCGCCCGATCCGTTGCAGCCTTGACAATCGGCTGCGGCCGGGATCGGCAGTGAGGCTAGGAAGCCGAGGGCGAGGATGGGAGCGGAGCAGAGCGTAGGATGCATGCTTTGTGAGACAAGGGGCCAAGGCACTCTGGGAGAGGCTACCCCCCCCCCCTCCCGAGGTTGTCAAGCTCGCCCGGGAGGCCGGTTGCCGAGCCGTCCGTTGGGGTGTTGGGCGCCGAACACCACGCGCCCGCAGGCGACTTCGGCGAAGTCTCCCGGTTCGCGCCCGGAGAAATAGGGCGGGGACAGAGCTGAGGTGGTTCGAAAGCCCAAGTCTGTACCGGAGCCAGCCGATTCGGCCCGGCAGGGCTGGCCGACGGGGCGGCCGCACCGCGCTGCGCCAGCGCATCCTCGAACAGATCCCGCCGGGCGCTTCGCCCGCGCCGAGGAGGTCGCCGCAGAGGCGCTGTTCCTGCTCTCGCCGGCCTGCGCGTAGGTCAACGGCGAGGTCGTCGTGCAGGATGCGCGCGCTTCCCTGGGCCGCGGGATGTGGGCCGCTGGAGAGCGGATCGAGCGGCGCTGACCGACGCAACGGAGGGGCCTGACGGATAGGCCTGACGGAAGGGCGCTGTGCGGGCCGCGGGCCGCGCGGCGTTTTCGTCGACAGGGTTTGATTGCGCGGGGTTCGGCCGCGAGGCGGGCCGAGCGCAGGCCCTGCGCCGGCAGGGCGCCGCGATCGGAGCGGCGAGCGCGGCGCCCGGTTTTCTCCCGATCGGCCTGCAACGGTTGGGCCCAGCCTCGGTCTCTAGGGGCATGCCGAATGCACGCATCCAAGGCGCCTCCCTGCGCGGGGCCGGGGCCGAGCTGGTCACCGTCGAAGCCCGTTTCGAGAGCGGCGAGCGGCGCCACGTGGAGGTGGTGCTCTCCGGGCTTCCCGATCCGGTCATCCGCGAGAGCCGCGCGCGCCTGCTGGCGGCACTGGCCGCCGAGCGCCTGTCCCTGCCCGCGGGGCGCTACTACGTGAATCTGGTGCCAGCGGCCACCAAGAAGCGCGGCGAGCTGCTCGACCTGCCGCTGGCCTTGGCCTTGTGTTGCGCCGCGGGCCATGCACCGCCGGAGGCCCTGGAGGACTGCCTGTTCCTGGGCGAGGTCGGCATCGACGGGCGCCTGCATCCCGTGCCCGGCGGTCTGGCCGCGGCCGAGCTGGTGCCGCGGGCGGGTCTCAAGCGCCTGATCGGGCCGGCGCCGACCGCCGGCGAAGCGGCCCACCTGCCGGGGGCGCGGGCCTTCGCCGCCGCCAGTTTGGGCGAGGCCTTGGCCCTGGGCCTCAAGCCGGACGACCGCGGCGCGCTCGAGCCTCCGCCGCGCGCGCTGCGGCCGGAGGTGGGCGCGGCGGCCCTCG
>JBIKLM010000561.1:0-2656 GCA_044359835.1 Planctomycetota bacterium | reverse complement strand
CCGCGGTCCCCTCGGGGTCACGTGCACGCGCTCATTCGATGGTCATGCGCACGGCGTTCGAGAAGTCGGCGGACAGGGCGCTGCACTGGGGGGAGAGGGAAGGAGTGACCCACTGCAGGGCAGCGACAGCCCCCACCGTGGCCGGGTTGTTGGGCACGGACAGGTCGACCCGGGTCGCGCCGAAGGCGTCGGTGCTGCGCGTCACCACGACCATGGAGCTCGGGTCGATGAACAGTGCGCAGCTACCGCAGGGCAAGCCGCTCCCCGGCAGGCCGATCAGCGCGTAGGTCGTCAGATTGGGCAGGTCCAGGTCCAGGTGCAGCCGCGCGAGCACCCCCGGCGTCAGGCCGGTGGCGCTGGCGCTGCCGCCCGCGCCGCAGCCGCCGCCCAGGTTTTCGACCCGGCCTTGGATGGTGAAGCGCTGGGCCACCAGATCGGGCGTGCAGGGCACCGAACAATTGGCCCCGAACAGGATCAGGGTTTCGTCGTCCTGGTTGGTATCGGGGATGGACGCCACGTCGCTGCCTTGGCCTTGGCTGGCCAGGGCGCGCGTCACCGCCAGATCGCCCGGGAGCGAGACCAGCGGCCCGCTGTTCTGGCCCGAAAGCGTGTCGATCAGCTGTATCTGGTAGTCCTCGTCTTCGATGCCCGGTGAGAGCACGCTGCCCACCGCCCAGGCCACCAGGCAGCCCTCCGGGGTCCAGGCCACCGAAGGCCGGCGGTAGGTGAAAAAGGACGATGCCGAGGCCAGCACGCGGGGAGCCAACACGGACTGCAAGCCGCCGGTGACCGCATCGAAGCGGTAGGTGGCCACGCCGACGCGGCTGTCGCCGATGCGCCAGGCGCACACGAAGCGCTCCCCATCGGAGTCGATGGCCGGCTCGCTGAAGGCGCCCAGGCCGGGGAAATCGCCGCCGTCCGCCAGAGTCAATACAGGCGTCAGGGCCTGGCAGTTGCGATCCAGCACACGCAGCAGCAGGTCGTTGACGAAGATCGCGTCGGTGCGCAGGAAGGCGAAGCGCCCCGCCGGGCCGCCCTGGGTCGAGAGCGCCATCGATTTTTCGGCCGCGCCGGCGGTGTTGATGCCCGGGACCAGGGTGTTGCCCGTGAAGGCCGGCACGCCGCTCACGGGCACGGTCACCTGGCGCAGGCTGCTGGAGCCCGAGCCGTTGTCGTAGAGCAGCAGCAGCTCGTCATCGGCCGTGCTGGTCTCGTTGCTGAGCGCCACGGGGACTTCCGAGAGCGTCGTCGTGAACAAGAGCGCGCCGCCGCTGCCGAGGGCGCCGTTGGTGGCGTCGATCGTGCAACCGATCAGGTCGGTCTGGTTGGCCAGGTCCGCCTGGGACCACACCGCCAGGTAACGGTTGTTGAGCCGGCTCCAGCCGAGCCGCGCCACCTGGGCGCGCCCGGTCGTGTCCAGGGCGATCTGCCCGCCGACCAGGGCTCCGCTCGAGCTCAGGCGCTGGGCCACCAGGTTGCCCTGGGTCGCCGCGGCGCTGGCCTTGTCGACCCAGGCCACCAGGTAGCCGTTCGACGTGCCGCTGTGGGCCACGCATTGGCCCTGATAGCTGCCGCTGTCGAGGGTCAGCGGCGAGCCGATCAGCGGGTCGAGCAGCACCGGCCAGGCGGCTTCATCCAGGAAGGCATCCGGCAGCACGTAGTGCAGCTCGCCGTCGGCGAGGCGCAGCTCGCCCGCCACCGTGCGCCCCTGCGCGTCGATGCCGGTCAGCGCGCCGATCGAAAGCCGCCGGCCCCCCTCGCCTTCGAGCCGCAGGCCGGCCCCGTCCGCGCGCGGCCGCAGCTCGCTCTCCAAAGCGAAACGCACCACCAGCTCTCCGTCGCCCGCCGGACGGCTCGCCAGCCACAGGCTGTGCTCCACGCCGAGCGGGGTCGCTTCGAAGCGCTCGCGGACCCCGGCCGCCAAGGCGCGGCTGCCCCGCCGCGGCTCCGAGGGGTCGAGCGCGAGCCCGCCCTCCGCCGCGGACAGCTCGAGGCTCATCCCGCCCTGTTCGAGGGCCATGGGCCGCAGGGCCAGCCGCGCCCCGCCGGCCTCGAATTCAAACCCGCCCGCCGCGATGCGCCCGCGATACCCGGGCCCCGTGGCCCAGAACCCGCCGCCCTCCGCGGTCAACCCCGCCGAGCGCGCCCGCAGGCTGCCGAGGTCCACGGAGTGCAGCGCCCCCGCGCCTTCGTGCCCCGCCCCGGCCGACTCCGCCGGCTGGGCCAAGGCCCCCGACTGGGCCGGAGCGACCGACCCAAAGGGCAGCATCTGCTGTGCAAAGGCTAGGCAAAGGAGAGCGTGCAGCATGGTGGGGAGGCTTTGTCCAGGGGGCGACCAAGACCGAATCCAATCTCACCGGGCGGCGTCTCGTTGGCGAGACCCCACCCGACGGCGAACCAAAGCGCCGAAGCAACCCGAAACCAAGCTCCGGCAAGCACTTCGGCGCCTGGACAGGGCCACTGCCTCCGTGCCAGGGATCCGCGCCCAGCGCTGCCCCGCAGTCCGCGCGCCCCTGGCCAGTGCGCCCCTGGCCGCGCCCACCGGGCCCCCGCCCCGAACCCCGGCTCGGCCCTCTGCCCGCGGCCCTGACTCCCTTCGAGCCCATAGAACCGGGCGGGCCAGAGGCCCCTCCGCTTTCCACTCCCCCACCCTGTC
>JBIKLM010000132.1:0-9759 GCA_044359835.1 Planctomycetota bacterium | reverse complement strand
CCCGCGCTCACCCCCGGGGACCCGCCGGACAGCGCCGCGCTGCACGACCTGCTCGCGGCCCTGGCCGCTGGCGCCCGCTTCGCCGGCCAGGCCAACCGGCTCTCCAGCGACCATCAGGACTGGGACGTGATCCCGGTCATCGACCACACCTGCCGCCGCGGCGATCCGGCCCCCCTGCGCCGCACGCCCGCCGCGAGCCCGAGCACCGGCGCCGACTCCCGCGCCGACTCCCGCGCCGACTCCCGCGCCGACTCCCGCGCCGAGCCCCGCGCCGAGCCCCGCGGCGCCCCGCACGCGGCTCCCCCGCCGGCGCCCGGATCGAGCGCTTCGCCTGCGCCGTCGGCCGCGCCCGCCGCGGCCTTGCCCCCCGAGCCCCCCGCGCTGCCCGCCGCCGCCCTGATCCGCGCGCGCCGCTCCGCCGTGTCCCTGGACCGCCGCTCCAGCCTGCCGCGCGCCGCCTTCGAAGCCCTGCTGGCCCGCCTCGTGCCGGCGCTCTCGCCGCGGCCCTTCGACGCGCTGCCGGGCCCGATCCGCGTGCACCTGGCGCTGTTCGTGCACCGCGTCGAGGGCCTGACGCCGGGCCTCTATCTGCTGCTGCGCGCGCCGGACGGCCTCGAGCTCCTGAAGCCGCGCATGCGCCCGGGCTTCGCCTTCGAGCCGCTCGCCGGCACGCCGCCGGACCTGCCGCTCCTGCGCCTCGCCGAAGGCCAGGTGGGCCCCCTGGCCGCGCGCATCTCCTGCGGCCAGGACATCGCCGCCGACGGCGCCTTCGCGGTCGCCATGCTGGCCGACCTGTCCGGCGCCCTGGCCGCCGACGGCCCGCCCGCCTACCGCCACCTGCACTGGGAGACCGGCCTGATCGGCCAGGTGCTGTACCTGGAAGCCGAGGCCGTGGGCCTGCGCGGCACCGGCATCGGCTGCTTCTTCGACGACGAGCTGCACTCCGCCCTGGGGCTGGCCGACGGCCGCGTGCAGACGCTCTATCACTTCACCCTGGGCGGTGCCGTCGACGACCCGCGCCTGTCCACCGAGCCCGCCTATGCGGAGCTCGCGCCGCGCTGAGGCCCGCGGCTTTGCTCCGAGCCGCCGGCGGCCGCGGGGCCGCGTCGAGCCGCCCGCGGCGGCTCCCGCCCAGCGCCGCGGATCGCTGGCCGCCGATCGGGCGCCGCCGGCCCAGCGGCGCTTAGACTCCAGCGCCCATGGCCGAGTTCGATCGATCCCTGCGGCGGCTCGGCGAGCGCGGCGCGGCGCTGCTGGCGCTGGGGCTGCTCGTCTGGCAAGGGGCCCTGGGGCTGTGGCGCGAGGCGCACACCCTGGCGGGCGTTCCGGCGGGCGAGCGGAGTTTCGCCCTCGGGGCCAGCGAGGCGCAGCGTTTCGAGCGCCTGGGCGAGGTCGGGCGCGCATTCCTGCTGCTCGAGCGCTTCACACCGGCGCGCGCCGACGTGGTGCTGGTGGCGCCGCTCGACGTGCGCGGGCTGCGCCTCCACAACGAACTCTGCCACCTGGTCTGGCCCCGCGCGCTCCACTACCTGACCGCCCTGCCCGCGGATCCGCGGGCGGTGGCGGAGCGCATGGCGCGCGAGGTCTGGCTGCTCGACAGCGGGTCGAGCCGCGGCGCGGGCTGGGAAGCCTTTGCCGAGCGGGTGGCCGAGGACGGCGACCTGGTTCTGTGGCGCGTGCGCCGGGAGGGTGCCCGTTGAGCCTGGCGCCCTGGTTATGGCTGCTGGCCCTCGGGCTGCCTTGGGCCCTCGGGCTGGCGCTGCTCGAAGCCCTGGACGTGCGCCGGCGCGCCGGGCTGCTGTTCACGCTGGGCGCCGGCTGGTGCCTCGGCGCGCTGTTGCTTTCGCTGGCCATTTTCCTCTTGGCCGCCTGCGGCAGCGCCCCGCGGCTGGCGCTGCTCGTGCCCGTGCAGTTCTTCGGCATCGGCCTCGGCCTGTGGCTGGCGCGCCGGCGCCCGCCCTGCGACGAGGCCGCCGCGCCGCTGCCCTGGCACGCCCGCCTGCTGTTCGGCCTGGCCCTGGCCGCGGCCCTGCTGCCCTGCGCCGATCGCATGGCGCGCTCTCTTGGCACGCCGATCCACCGTTCCGACGAGGCGCACCTGTGGGCCTCGCGCGCGCGCCTGCTGCACGAGAGCGGCGGCTTCAACCCGGCCTACGCCGCCGAATTCGATCGCCGCATCCAGGTGCCCGACGGCAGCGTGCCCTTCTTCGTCCAGCACCCCGACTATCCGCACCTCGGCCCCAATCTGCAGGCCTGGGTCTTCGCGGTCGCCGGGCGCGTGACCTGGTCCGAGAACCGCCTGCCGCTCGAGCTCTTCGGGCCGGCCCTGCTGCTGATGCTGGCGGGCCTGCTGCGCCGCGCGGTGCGCTGGCCGATCGCCGCCGGCATCCCGCTGCTGCTCAGCCTGGCGTTCCCCTTCCAGCAGGCGGTCACGATCGCCTACCTGGACCTGGCCGTGGCCGCGGGGCTGCTCTTGGCCTCGATCGGCTGGCTGTGGCTGCGGGAGCGGGGCGAATCGCGCTGGTTTGCACTGTTTGCGGCCGGCCTCGCGCTGCTGCTGTCCGCCAAGCACGAGGGCGCGCTGCTCAGCCTGGCGCTGGTCCTGGCCTGCGCCGCCGACGGCTTGGGGCTCGCCCGCCGCGGGGCCCTGCCGCGCCCGCCGCGCGGCGCTTACGCCTGGCTCTTGCTGCCGCTTGCCTGCCTCGCCCTGGTGTGGGCCTTCAACCGCCAATTCGGCTTCCAGAACGACCTGCTCAGCGACAACCCCCGGGGCCAGCCGTTCCTGCTGCTGTTCCTGGAACAGCTCGCCGAGCGCGGCCCCGCCGTGCTGGCCTATTTCGCCGAGTTGCAGCTCGTCGACCTGCCCCAGCACCTGGGCCTGCCCGCGGCGTTGTTGCTGCTGCTGCTCGCGCGCCATCGGCGGGTGCTAACGAGCCCGGCCCTGGCCCCGGCCGTCAGCGTGGTCCTGGCCACAGCGGGCTTCGCAGTCGTCTTCGTCGGCACGCCCCACGATCTCGACTGGCACCTGGACACCGCCGCCTACCGCGTGCTGTTCCAGCTGCTGCCGGCCAACGCCCTGGCCGTGGCGCTGCTGCTGGACGAAGCCTGGAGCGACCTGCGGAGCCGCGCGGCCTGAGGCCGCCTCCCTAGGCCGCCTCCCTAGGCCGCAGGGCGCTGCCTGGGGAGCCGAGCCGCGCGGCGCGGGCCGCGGCGCTCGAAGGTGGACAGGTCGGCTTCGAATCGGGCAAGTTCCCGCGTCGCCGCTGGGGACGATCGGGCGCGCCAGCGCGAAAGCTGGGCCAGCGTTACCCTGCCTGGATCCCCGCTTAGCACCGCCATGAGCCTCCCGATCGCCTTCCTGCTGTGTCTGGCTGGTCCGCAAGAGTCCGCGCCCGTCGAGCGCGCCGCGCTGCTGCCGGAGCTCGGGCGGCGGCTGATCGAGCGCCGTTTCGTGGATGCCGAGGGCCTGGTGCAGCGGCGCGCGATCGATGAGCAGGGCGCCGAGCACGACGGCGCCTGGCTCGATGCCTTGCGGGCAGAGGACCAGCGCGCGGGGCTCCTGGCCCGCGGGCGGCTGGCGCCGAGCCTGGCGCTGTACCTCGACGAGCTGCCGCCCGGCGAGCGCACCGAGGTGGCCGTTTGGCTGCAGGATCCCCTGCGCGGCGCCGATTTCCCCGCTCGCCTCGCGGCCGCGACCGAGGGGCTCGCGCCGGCCGAAGTGCCGGCCGCGCTGCACGCGGCGCGCCTCGACACCCTGGAGCAAAAGCGCGCCGCCTACCGGCCGCTGACCAACGCTTTCGCCGCCGCGGCGGCCAGCGCCGGCGCCGAGGTGCTGCTCGAAACCGGCTCGACCCCGGTGGTGTTCCTGCGCGCCGACGCCGTCACGATCCGGCGCCTGGCCCAAGATGGGCGCGTCGACGAGGTCTATCGCTCGATGCCCACCTGGGTCCACGAGGGCGTCTTCGCCCAGGGCACCCTGCGCACGCCGACGGTCAAGGCCCAGGGCCTCAGCGCCGCCGGCAGCCCGGTGCGCGTGCTGGTCAACGACCCGGGCCACGTGGACGCGAGCAACGTGTTCCTGCCCCCGATCGTGCTGCTGAACCAAGGTTTCACCGACAGCCATGCCACCGGCGTCGCCGGCAACATCGCCAACATCCACCCCGAGCATTTCGCCGCCGCCGCGGGCCTCCCGACGCTGCTCTCGGCCGCGGGCAGCGGCGACATCGCCGCGCCCCAGCTCTGGGAGCAGGCGATCCAGACGGGCCTCGATTTCGGCAATTGCTCCTGGTGGAACCTGCAGAAAGGCGCGATCGAGTTCCTGGACCGCTGGTTCGACGCGACGATCCGCGATTTCGGCGTGATGCTGTTCAAGTCGAACGGCAACCAGGGCACCACCTCCACGCCCTATGCCACCACGCCCGGCAACGGCTACAACATGATCAGCAGCGGCGCCTTCTCGGACCAGGACAACCTGGACTGGGCCGACGACGCCATGGCCTCGAGCTCTTCCTACTGGAACCCGATCGAGGGCCACGAAAAGCCTGAATTGTCGAGCCCCGGCACCTGCGTGGCGACCACCACGGTCGGCAGCAGCGGCATGACCGGCTGCTTCGGCGGGACCAGCTCGGCCAGCCCGCTGACCGCCGGGGTGGCCACGCTGATCGCCACGGGGCGGCCCGAGCTGCTGGCGCAGATGACCAGCCTCAAGGCGCTGTTGATGGTCAGCGCCTGGCAGAACGTCGAAGGCGCCGCGCCGCTCTCCGACCGCGACGGCGCCGGCGGCGTGCACGCGGCCGCCGCTTGGGCCGCGGCCCGCGACGGCCAGTGGTGGCACCGGCTGGTCGGCGCGGCGAGCTTCGCGCCGGGCTTCCTGGACGTGCCGATGACCCTGCAGGCCGGCGACGAGACCCGCGTGATCGCCCTGTGGTTCTCGAATCCCGACGACGCCCTGTCCACCGACGTGCTCGAGATGGACCTGGACCTGACCGTGCGCGCCCCGGGCGGCCAGATCGTGGCCAGCTCGCTCAGCGCCCTCAATCCCTTCGAGCTGGCCGCCTTCGTGCCGCCGGTCAGCGGCACCTACACCGTGCGCCTGACCAGGCAGCGCTTCGACGGCCTCAGCGAGCCCCTGACCGTGGCCTGGTCCTCGCGCTCGGACACCGCCACGGCCCAGCTGGCCCTCGCGCCGGGCGCGCCGCCGATCGCCCAGGGCAACCCGAGCGCCGTGCGCCTCTCCGAGCCCTACACCGGCGCCGGCCGCCCCTACCTGCTGTGGGCCGCCCTGGCCCCCGGCCTCGAACTGCCCCTGCCCGGCGGCTTCGCCCTGCCCGCGCCCCTCGACGGCCTGGCCCTGACCCTGCTGTCCCTGCCCGGCTGGACCGGCACCCTGGACGCCGCCGGCAACAGCCCCGCCGTGCCCGTCCCCGTCCCGATCAACCCGACCCTGACCGGCCAAACCCTGACCTTCGGCGCCCTGGTCCTCTCCGCCCCCGGCCAGCCCCTGACCGTCTCGACCCCCTTCACCGCCGCCCTGTGACCGCCGGCCAGCCATACGGTGCCGCACACCAGTCGCTCATAGCAAACCTGCACGGTGCCGGAGCAAACCCGCAGACCCGCCTGCCAGCATCCCTGGCTGTGGCCCGCGGCCCACACGGTGCCGCACACCAGTCGTTCAGAGCAGGCTCGCACGGTGCCGGAGCAAACTCGGTGCCGCGACAATCGGTGCCGCACACCAGTCGCTCATAGCAAACCTGCACGGTGCCGGAGCAAACCCGCAGGCCCGCCTGCCAGCATGCCTTTGGGCCGCCATCCGGCGGCCGCAGAGGCTGGGACCCTCGCTGCGCGCCGATTTGTTCCCAGCCTCTGACCGCCGGATCTTCAGCCGCTGGCGGAGAGCAGCCGCTCGACCCGCTACCGCGCCCTAGCCGCGAACCCAGCCTGCCCGCAGGCCTCCGGGGTGGTAGCGCAGCACCGGGGGCCTGAACCGGCAACCGCGCCGGTCTCCAGCTCGGAGGCTATTTCCAGCCCAGCGCCGAGATCGGGCGATGCAGCGCTTCGTCGACTCCCCGGCGCGGGTGTGCTCTGCTCATTCCGGGCGATCGTGGACGGCCGTCGTGCTGCGTCCCCGCCCCTCCGAGTCCCCCGCCGAGCCGCTCCCATGCTGCGTCTGCCGTCCTGCCTGCTGCTCCTGGCCCTGTTCGCCTCCGCCTGCAGCGCCCCACGGATCGATCTCGAGGGCTGGCGCGAGCAGCAGGCGCTGCTGCGCCCCGCCGCCGAGCGCGGTTCGCTGGCCGCCGACCTGGCCCGCATTCACAGCCTGCGCGCCGAGCGCCAGCTCGAAGCCGCGCGCCGTTTGGCCCTCAGCTTGGCCGCTGAACATCCCGACGATCCGGCCGCCCTGAGCGCCGCCTCGCGCGCCGAGTCGGACGGGCTGGTGCTGTTCATGGCGGCACAAAAAGCAGAAAAGTCGGTGCGCAACGCCGCCGCCGCCAGCGCCCGCGACTACGCGGAACGCGCCGCTGCCCGGGGAGCTTCCTCACCCGCCGACCGCGCCCAGCTGGCCTGGGCCCTCGGCGCTTCGACCCACCTCGAATCCATGGGCGCGCGCGCCGCCCACGCCCGCCGCACCCTTGAGCTGGCCGAAGCCGTGCTCGCCGAGGACCCCCAGCAACCCTTGGCCCTGGCCACCCTGGCCATCGTCCACCTGCGCCTCCAAACCCTGCCCTGGATCGCCAACCTGATGGCCTCCGGCCTGCCCGACTCGAGCCTCGAGCAAGCCATCGACTACGCCCGCCGCGCCACCCAGGCCGAACCGAGCCGCGAAAACCACCTGATCCTGGCCCGCTGCCTAGCCGCCGCCGACCAGCGCCCCGCCGCCCAACAAACCCTCGAACAAGCCCTCGCACTTCCCCCCACCTTCCCCCGCGACACCGCCCTCGAACCCACCCTCGCCGAAGAGCTCGCAAAGCTGCGCTGAAACCCGCCAGCGACGCTGAAACTCGCCCGCTGCGCTGAATCCCCACGGACATAGCCGACAGCTGGGCTCGAGCGGGAATCGTCGAAGAACGTACGACTTGTGTAAAGCGCGAGCTCGCCCCTGCGCAACTCGGCGGATTCAACCTAGCCTGGGCATTCTGCCAGCCAACCAAGTCGACCTACCGGGTTGATGCCGTATCCCGCCGGGTTGAGCTCGCAGACTCGCTCCGGATCTCCTCGCGCCTTGCCGATGTCGTCTTCAACCTGCAAATTCCAGAGTTTCTCTCCAGTCTGGCTGGCCGTCCCGGGACTGGTCCTTGCGCTCTCGGTAGGTCCGGGAAGTTCTTTGCCTCTAAGCGCGGAGTCCCCGCTCGCACCGGTCTCCGAAGTGATTTTCCGCGATGGCGACGTGGCCAGCGGCCTGATCGTGGCGCGCATCGTGCGGGTCGAGGCCGATGCGGTCGTGCGCGTCGCGGGCGACCTGACCATCCGGGCTTCGAGGTCGGTGTCCATCGATGGGACCCTGCGGGTCCATGACGTCCAGCTCAGCGACGCGCACCGAGATGCCTTCGACGTGGACATCGCTGCCGAGGACTTGCTGACCGTGCGGGGCTTCATCCTCGGCGGAAGCGGCAAGAGTTACGCGGGCGTCGACGGCGCGAACTATCCGGGGGCACAGGGAGGCGACGGATCGGACATTCGACTGAGCGCTCCGGACTTGTTGATCGGAGGCCAAGTGGTCGCCGGCGATGGGGGCCAGGGCGGCGGAGGTGGCGACGGCGGCCATGGGGGTGAGCTGTTCGTGATCGGTCGTGCGCTCAGCTCCCATGGCTACACGGATCTGCAACGGTCCGAATTCGGCGGTCAGATCGGTGGAATCTCTGGCACGGGGGGCGACGGGGGCGATGGCGTGCTCGCTTGTCCCGACGGGGGCGACGGCGGGGACTCGGGCGGTATCTATTGCTCGCTTCACCCGGCCGAAGCCGGCCTCGACGATCCCCTGACGGGCCCGGCCTGCGCAGATGGAAAAGCCGGCACGCAGCCCAAAATCAAAATCTCTCCGGATGCGGGCAACGGCGGCGATGGGCAGCCTGGCGTCCAAGGGGCACCCAATGGAGGGGGCGGAGGCAAGGGTGGAACCGCCCGCGACGTCACCGGAGTCGTCGGTCAAGACGGTTCCGACGGCGGCACCTGCTGCAACCCGCCCGCCGCGGGCGGCAAGGGCGGCAACGGCTCCCAGGGCGGCGACGCCCGCGGCGGTAAGGGCGGGACCGGCGGCGCGGGTGGTCCCGCCTGGAATGGACCGAACGGCTGGGAAGGAACCGGCGGCAAGGCCGGCGATGCCGGCGATGGCGCCTCCGCCACGGGAGGCATCGGCGGCAAAGGCGGAGACGGCGGCAACGGGGTTCCCCAAGGCGCCAAGGGCTCGGGCGGCCCCGGCGGCATCGGCACCGCCGGAGGCCCCGGCAGCCCCGGAACCCCGGGCGCACCCAATGGCGCGGGCGGCGCCGGCGCTTCCGGCGGCGCTTCCGCCGACGGCGCCGCTGGAACCGACGGCACCCCCGGCGACGGCTGCCCCGGCTGATCGGACGCGCGGCCTTCGCCACCAACGAACATTTCCGCGGGGCCTCCTGATCCGCCGGCACGACCAGGTCCCGGCTCCGAGCAGCTCTAGCCGCAATCCCCCCGGGCAGCCTCACCCTCCAAGGGGCCCTGCGATCCGGAGCCTGCTCTTCGAAGCCCGGCCCGGGATGAGCGTTCCCCAGCCTGCGCCATCTGCGAGTCCAGCCACTCTACGGCCATCGACGACCTTCGCCGCGCGCCCGCCGCGTGTCGGACTGATCCCCTTCTAGCCTCGGGTGCTGCGCCACGTTTGCACCGCGATCCACCCGTTGACGGCCAGCAATCCCGCAGCGGGCAGCATCGCGTACCAGGGATCCCCGATGCGCAGGCGGACCAACAGCGCCCCGACCATGAGCAGGCACAGCCCGACTGCCGCAGCGGATATCCATTGGGGTGTGGGGCCGAAGATCAATCCGAGGGCGCCAGCGATTTCGAAGAGGGCTGTCCAGACCCGGAACCTGGGCAGTTCATAGCGTTCGAACTCGGGGGCCATGCTGGGCGAGACGAGGCAAAGGGTCCCGTAGAAGAGGAAGGAGCCAGCCGAGAGGATGCGCATGACAAGTAGAGGGTCCATCGGATCTGGCTTTCTGGAGAGAATCTGCCCCGCAGCCGGGTGTGTGGCCTTAGGCTATCGAATCATGCCGACTCTCGACCTCGCCGCGCTGCTTCAAGTGATCCTGGCTCTGGGCTTGATCAACGTTTGGCTGATCCGTTCGAGCAGGGCCACGGCCTACCGCGGCGGAGCGGCAACGAGCCTCAGGTACGAGTTCGCTGCGTACGGCCTGTCGGATGCAGTCTTCTACCTAGTCGGAGCGCTCAAGCTCGGATCCGCCGCGGCGCTCTTGGCGGGACTGTGGATTCCTGGCATCGCGTTGCCCGCAGCCATCCTCCTAGCGGCGCTGATGCTGGGCGCCCTAGCGATGCACATCAAGGTCAAGGATCCGCTGCTCAAGTCCGTCCCCGCGCTGACCATGCTCGCGATGACGACGGCGCTGGCCCTCATCAAGGTGGGATGAGCGACCCACGCATCGCGCCATCCGGACCGCACCGCAAGACAACCGAAAGAAGCGTACTCCTGACCGCGTCGACCACGACTCTCGGAGCCCGCGCCTCGGGCCCACCCAAGCTGGAAGGCCGCAGTAGGGATTCGGGTCCCTTGCT
>JBIKLM010000188.1:0-7985 GCA_044359835.1 Planctomycetota bacterium | reverse complement strand
TCCTACAGGCCCACGCTCTGGATCAAGGCCCGGGTCGCAAGGGCTGATCGCTGCCCGGCCTCTGGCCCGTTCAGCGGCGCTGGGCCGGGCCTCACGCACGGCCTGTGGGGTCTCGGCCCGGCGGCCCAAGACGGGGCCAAAGACGGGCGGGGGGGGGCCGCGCAGCGGCCAGGGAGCCCCGCTGGGCTGCTTCAGAAGGCGGCGTAGGTGAAGGCCTGGCCCGCTTCATCGGGCTCGCTCTCATTGGCCAGGTAGAGCACGGCGCCGATCGCCAGCAGGGTCAGCACGAAGGGCGCCAGGATCCAGGCGTAGTACTCGCGCAGGAAGTTCAGCATGGCTCGCTTTGGGGCGTGCGTGGGAGCAGGGGTGGGTCAGAACAGGGTGTAGATGAACGGGGCGATGAAGGGCGAGCTGGCCGCGACCACCAGCAGGCTTCCGATCGAGAGCAGCACGACCACCACCGGCAGCAGGTACCAGTGGCCGCGCAACACGAAGGAGCGCAGCAGCTCCAGCACCGTGCCGAGGCGATCGCCCAGCTTGTAGACCACGAAACCGAGGATGCCGACCACGAAGGCGATCGGGATCAGACGCCCGATGCCGGCGGGCAGCAGGCCCTGCAGCTCGATCAGGCCCAGGAACACGGCGAACACCAGCCCCAGCATGGCGCCCACGCCCAGGGCCGCTCGCCACAGGGGCTCCTCGCGGTTGTTGAGCTTGAACAGGCCGGTCAGACCGAGCCACAGTCCGAGGAACAGCTGGGCGGCGAAGGGCAGGCCCGCAGGCTGCTCGGGCACCAAGGGCGGCAGGGTTCCGGCGCCGGTGGGGGCGGGCAGGGTCAGGTCGGTGGGCAGGGTCTGGGCCAGGGCCTCGGCGAACACGCGGCTGCCTTCGGGCCCGAAGTGCCAGTCGCTGCGGCGATAAAGCTGCCGGCCCTCGGCCGCGGCGTTGCGCAGGTCCGCTCGCAGGTCGTAGGCCGGCACGCCGAGCTCGCCCGCCAGGGCCAGGAACTGCTCGACCGGCCGATCGCTGGACCAGTCCTGGCCGCCCAGACCCCGGCCTTGCTCGTAGATCTCCCGCCAGTTGGGCTGCAGGGCCGCCGCCCCCAGGATCGGGGCCACCACCAGTTGGGCCCCGTTGGACTGGCAGGCCCGCTGGATGGCCAGCAGGGCGCCGCGGGTGTGCTCGATGCAGCGCGCGTACTCAGCGGGCGGGTTCGACACCAGAGCCATCAGCTCGAGGTCATAGCCCGCGGGCGTGCGCTCGGGTTTGATCGGCGCGATCCAGTTCTTGGTCAGGGCCCAGCCTTTGGTCCAGTGCTTGTCGACCCGCACGATCTCGCCGGGCTCGCGCTGGCCCGCGGGGCTGTAGCGCGGCTTGCCGCGCGGTCCGTCGCTGGTCTGGTACTGGGCCTGGCCGTTCCAGTACAGGTCGTTCTCGTAGGGCAGCAGCAGCACGCCGTCGGGTTTGAAGCGGGCGATGTTCTGCTCGAGCCAGGCGGCCGCTTGGGCCGTGTCCCAGCCTTCGGTGCCGACGTTCAAGACCTCGACATTGCGGCCCGCGGCGCGCAGGTTGACCTCCAGCAGATCCACGAAGTGGTCGGCCCGCTCGACCGCGAAACCCAGTGTGAAGGAGTCCCCCAGGGCCAGCAGGCGATACACGCCGGCGGGCTTGTCCGGGCTCTGCATGGCATCGTCGCGCAAGCTGAAGGCGTTGGTCTCGAAATGCACCACGAACTCGCCCTTCTGTCCCTTGCGGGTCAGGCTGGCCGAAGGGCGGTTGCCCCAGCCGGTGTTGGCGTCGAAGCGCACCAGCGAGGGGGTGGGGCCGAGGCCGATCAGCCGCAGGCCGCCCTCCAGGACGAGCAGGCCCAGGGCCAGGCTCAGGAGGATCGAGATCAGGACGTTGACTGCGCGCATGGGGGGGGAGTGGCGCGGGATGAGAAGCGGTGAGGGGCGGGGGGGAGCAGGGCGGCGGCGAGCCGCGTTTGGGCGGAATGCGCCCCTAGCTGACCATCTCGGTCACGGAATCGCCTTCGTGGCGGAGGGTGAACTTGGTCTCGGCGATCTTCTTCTTCTGGCTCTTGTCGATGATGAAGTTCTCCAGGAACAGGTAGTCCATCCCCGACAGGCTGAAGGTGTTGAAGGCGTGGCTCGGGTGCTCGACGATCGGCTCGCCCTTCAGGTTGAAGGAGGTGTTCATCACCACCGGTACCCCGGTCAGCTCGCCGAAACGCTCGATCATGCGGTGGTAGGCCGGGTTGGTCTCCTTGAACACCGTCTGCAGGCGCCCGGAGCCGTCTTCGTGGGTGATCGCGGGCAGGACCGAGCGCTTCTCGGGCAGCACCGGGGCCACGTAGAGCATGAAGCGACCGGGCCACCAATCGGCGGCCTTGGGGAAATCGAAGAACTCATGGGCGCGCTCCTCGCAGACCGAAGGCGCGAAGGGCCGGAAGGCCTCGCGGAACTTGATCGTCGCGTTGAGCTTCTCCTTCATCTCGGCGCGCCGCGGGTCGGCGATGATCGAGCGCGAGCCGAGCGCGCGGGGACCCCACTCGAAGCGGCCGCGGAACCAGCCGCAGACGTTGCCATCGACGAGCAGCCGCGCGACCCGATCGCAGAAGGCTTCGTCGTCGGCGATGAACTCGTACTGGATGTCGTATTTGTCGAGGAACTCCTTGACCTGGGCGTTGGTGTAGCCGCTGCCCAGGTAGGCGTGGGTCAGGCCCGGGCCACGCGGCTGGCCGAGCAGGTGGTTGTAGGCCCAGTAAGCGGCGCCGACCGAGCCGCCGTCATCGCCGGGAGCCGGGTGCACGTAGACGTTCTCGAAGGGTCCCTGGCGCAGGATCTTGTAGTTGGCCACCGAATTGAGGGCCACCCCGCCGGCCAGGACCAGGTTCTTCGCGCCGGTTTCCTTGTGCAGCCAGGTGGCCATCTTGAGCAGGATCTGCTCGGTGACGACCTGGATGCTGGCCGCCATGTCGCAATAGTAGGGGTCGAGGGACTTGTCGCCCTGCTTGGGATCCCGCGCGGGCCGTCCGAAGTGCTCGCCAAACTTGTCCCCCAGGGTCTGATCCCGGGAGAAGTGGTAGGCGAAGTACTTCATGTCGTGCCACAGGCTGCCGTCCTCGCCGACCTGGATCAGCTCGTAGATCTTGTCCACGAAGCGAGGCTTGCCGTAGGGGTGCATGCCCATCAGCTTGTACTCGCCTTCGTTGATCTCGAAACCGCAGTAGGCGGTGAAGGCCGAGTAGAGCAGGCCCAGGGAGTGCGGGAAGCGCAGCTCCTTGATGATCTCGATCTTGGTGTCGCGGCCCATGCCGTAGGTAGCCGTGCTCCACTCGCCCGCGCCGTCCACGGTCAGGATCGCAGACTCCTTGAAGGGCGAGGTGTAGAAGCTGCAGGCCGCATGCGACATGTGGTGGTCGCAGAAAAGCAGCTTGGCCGCCGGAACCCCGAGCTGCTTCTTCATCAGCGACTTGATCCAGAGCTTGTCCGTGATCCAACGCTGCATCGACTCGCGGAATACCGCCGAGGAGCGCGGGAAGGTGGCCATGGCGGTCAGCAGCATGCGCTCGAACTTCACGAAGGGCTTCTCGTAGAAGACGATGAAGTCCACGTCGTCGAGGGTGATGCCGCCCTGGGCCAGCACGAAGTCGATGGCCAGACCCGGGAAGCCGGAGTCGTGCTTGAGCCGCGAGAAGCGTTCCTCTTCAGCGGCGGCGACCAACACGCCGTCCTTGACCAGGGCAGCGGCCGAATCGTGGTAATAGAAAGAGAGCCCGAGGATGTTCATGGGAGCTTCAGCCTTGGCGACGCGCGGCCTGGACGGTCTCGTTCTCGGCTTGCCAGCCGCGCCAGTTGCTGCGCGCCGGGCGCTTGAGGCGCAGGGGGTCGGCGACGCGCTGGTAAACGAGCGCAAACGGCCCCAGGAACACGTAGTAGAGCAGCGTCAGGAACAGCCGGGACATCATCGTCCCGAAGCGCTCGGAGAAGTGGAGGAAGGCCTTGAACATGGGGGGGCGTGGCGCGGGGGCGCCCACCGGGCCGCCAGGCGGCTACGGAAGGGAGCCGGGATGACCGGTGGGCTGCGGTCCGGGGGGGCGCGGTTGGGCGAGAGGGGGGGGCGGTGGCGTGCGGGTCCCGGCCGGGACCAGGGCGAGCGGCGGGGCGAGCCGGGCGGTGGCTCTGTCGGCCCAAGATTCTAGCCCCCGTTCGGACCCGAAGCCGCCCGAACCGGGGGCCATCGGCGCCCGGCGGATGCGGCCGGCCGCCGGAGGGCCGAGCCGCGGGGCCGGTGTCGGGCTGGGCCGGGTGCGGCTTCCAGCGGCTAGTGCTGCTTGCGGGCGGCGAGGATCTTGGGGATCCCGGCCTCGACCACGGCGGCGATGGCAGAAGCCTTCCAGCGGTTGGCTTCCGGGGTCACATGGACCAGATCCAGGTACCAGCTTGCGAGCTCCTCCGGGTCGCGCTCGCGGGCCAAGCCTTCGAGGTCCACGAACAGGCAGTCCTGCTCGAGTGCGACACTGCGCATGAGCTGGTTATGTTCCGCGATGCCGGCACGGAAGGCCAGGTGTTCTTGTCCGGGGCTGAGCGGCGCCGGCGGCAGCGTCGCGAACAAGGTCGTACCGCCGTGTTGGGCTTGGGAGTGGATCAGGGAGAGCCAGTTGCGCCGCAGGGGCTGAATCGTTTCCGGCGGCAGCCGCTGGCCATCGAAGGTGCTCTGGCCTCGGACGGGCCAAACGGTGGCATCGTCCAGGGAGGGCGGCGCCCGGTCGATGCGCATGGCCGTCACCAGGTCGCTGTGGCGCGCCAGGAAGCGCAGCCAGGTCGGCTCCTCGGGCAGCTTCCAGGGATGGCGCCAATGGGCGTAGTCGCGGCGGAATCCTGGGCGGAAGCGGGGTTCGCAATCGTTGACCGCCTCATGGATCACGAGCAGATCGGGCTGGTAATCCTTGAAGTAGAGGAACCAGGCGCAGAGCATCTCGGCGCTGGTCCAGCCCGAGATGCCCGCGTTGATGACCTCCACCGGTACTCCCAAGCGCTCGGTCAAGATCTCCGATAGGAAGGTGGGGAAGGATCCCGCGGCTCCCTTGGAATTGCCCGAAGCGGTGGTGGAGCCGCCCAGGCACAACACGCGCGCCACGCCGGGGATGCGTTCGACCGGCACGGGCGCACCGTAGAACCAGTGGCCTGGTATCACCGTCGAGGATTCCGCCAGCGCCCAGCCGTAGTAGGGCTGGGGCTGATACCAGGAAGCGCCGCTGCGCAGCAGGATCTCGCGCGCGCGCTCCAAGCGCGCCGGGGTGATGCCCCACTGGGAAGCCAGCGCGCGGAAGCCGAACTCCGCCGCCAGCAGGGTGGTCGCCGAAACCAGCAGGGCCAGGGGCCAGCGGATCCACGGGGAACGCCGGGGGCGACCTGCCGGAACGGAAGGGGGGCTGTGGGGGGGCATGGGGGCCGCAGCGTCGGCGTCTTGGGGGGGATGCGCTTCGATCCGCGGGGTGGATCAGGGGCCCGGGGGTCGAGCTGGAGTCTATTCCGGCCTGGGCGTTGCGGGCGCAGGCCGACGGGCCGCAGAACCTGGCCGCAATCGAACTCTGGGGAATCCCGGGCCCGCCAGGGGGTCGATCGGAGCATCGCGGCTCGAGGCCCGAGGCCCCTCGGGTTGTGGATGCCCGCCGGGAAGCCAGGCAAGCCGCCCGACGGGCCGCCGGCCAGCGCCCTGCTAGGCTCCGCGCGATGACCTCCCAGGCGCCTGCACCCGCCGCAGCCCCCCAGGGAACGTCCGGGGCTGTCGCAGGCGAGGTCCGCGCTGGCCTGGGCGCCCGGCTGGGGCCCTGGCTCGGCCTGTTGGGCGTGTTGCTGGTGGCGCTTTGGATCCAGGGGGACAGCCTCTCGGCCCCGCTGATCAGCGAGGACAGCTCGGTGCTCGCCTATTGCCAGCGGGAACCCGCGCTGAGCGACTGGGATCGGCCCCAGTACGACCTGCGCACCGTGCGCTTCTGGCGCCCGCTGATGACCCTGGGCATGGATCTGCAAAGCGCTTGGACCGGCGCGGATCCGAGCGCCCTGCGGGCTTTCAACTGGATCTGCCAGGGCCTGGCCCTGCTGGGCCTTTGGCGCCTCGGAACCCGCCTCGGCGGGATCCTTCCCGGGCTCTTGGCGGCGCTCTGGGCAGCCAGTTTTCCCTTCCAGGGCGGGACCGTGACCTGGGTGGTGGGCCGGGTCGACGGCCAGTGCCTCCCGGCCCTGTGCTGGGCCGCCTGGGCGGGCCTGGCGGGCCGGCCCTGGGCGCTGATGGCCCTGACCCTGCTGGCCTTTGGCACCAAGGAGAGCGGCGTCCTGGCGCCGCTCTGGGCCTTGGCGGGGGCGCTGGCATCCGGGCGCACCTGGCGCTCGAATCTGCGCCTGCTGCTGCCCTGTGCGCTGCTGCTCGCCGGGCTGCTGTGGTGGCGCGCCCGCAGCCTCGGGACCTTTGCGGGGGGCTACGTGGCCCAGCCGGCCAGCGGCCCGGCGGACTGGCTGGCTTCCTTGCCATCCCTGGCCGGCGCCGACCCGAGCGCGGCCCTGGTGTTGGTCGCGGCCTTGGCGCTCGGCGCCACGGGCCGGGAGCGGCGTGTGGCCCTGGGTTTCGCCCTGTGCGGACTGCTCGGGTTGGCGCTGCTGCTGCCCATGCTGGCCGGAGGTCCTCTGGCCTTGGAACACCGGCGCTGGTGGGCGCTGCCGGATGCCTGCGCCGGGATCGCGGCGGCGGCGCTGCTGTCCCGGCTGGCCAGCCGCGGCGGGGTTCGCCATGGGCTGCTGCTCGTGCTGCTGGCGGTCTGCGCCGCCCGAGCCGTGCAGGCGCGCCAAGACGTGGCGGCCTGGCGGGACGCCGGCCGGGCTGCAGCGGAGTTCGAAGCGCGGCTGCGTGCTGCGCAGCACGGACTGCCGGCGGATCCGCGGCCGCTGCTGGCGCTCGATGTGCCGCGCCTCGACCCCGAGGGGCGCGCCTACGTGCTGCATTTCGGCCTGGCCGATCGCTTCCGCCCGCCGTCCGCGCCGGCCCCCCGGGAGGTTTGGCCCTGGCGCCTGATGTTCGCCGAGGAAGCCGCATGGCGCCGGGAAGCTCTGGGCCCGACCCTCGCCGCCGGACTGCTGGCCAGCCCCGGCGAATCCGGGGGCGGCCTGCCGCTGCTGCAAGCCGAAGCGCGCCTGGCCGGCGCCCCCGCGGAGGAGCTGTGGGTCGACGCCGGTTTGGTCGCTCCGCAGCTTCCCGGAACAGGTCCCGAGGTCTGGCTGCGGCCGCCGGGCCAGCCCGGGCAGCTCGAGGCTCTGCTGATCACCGAGCTGGGCTACGGCGGCGCGCTGTGGCAGGCCGCCCCCTTCGGATCCGAAACCGACTGGAAGCTGCCGCTGCGCGAGCTGCTGCTCAGCCAGGGCCAGACCCGCTTGCTCGATGTGCTGGCCCAGGCGGCGGACTTCGGAGCCGATCGGGCTTACCTGGAATTGCGCTGGCTGGACGCCTCCGGCTCGCCCGTGGCCGTGGCGCCCTGGATACCCCTGCGCTGGCCGCGCGAGCTGCGGAACCTGCTGCTGCCCCTGCGGCCAGAGCGCTAGGGCTGGGTCAGGCGGCTGCCGAAGTTGGCGCCCTGGCCCTGGGTGGCCCCGCGGGTTGCCGCCGCGGTCGTTCCTGCCTCGAGCGGCCGGGCCGAGGGCGCCCGGCGGGGATCATTCGAGCTCGAGCGTGCCGCGCATCAGCTCCGAGCGCTGCGAATCGCCCTCGAGCTGGCCGTTTTGGTTGCTGTCGCGCCACACGTCCAGCTCGATCGAGGTGCGCTGGGGCAGCTGGGACAGGTAGATGGCCAGGTCCTGGGGCGTGCGCGAAACGAACGGCCGCCGCCCGTTGACCAGCAGGGTGTCGATGAAATCGCCGGGCTCTAGGCCCAGTTTGGAGGCGGGGCTGCCGCGGCGCACGTCGGTCAGGCGCAGGAGCTTGAAGACGTT
>JBIKLM010000131.1:0-9807 GCA_044359835.1 Planctomycetota bacterium | reverse complement strand
CCGCCCCCCTCCACTCATCACCACAACCGATTGGGGTCCCCCCCATCCGGCCCCAGGGACCCTCGGCCCCGCAATCCGCCGTTCAGCTCCAGAAGCCAACCGGGCACCCCGAAAGGCCTGGCCCTGGCCGCTGGCCCCCCCGCGGGCCGCATCCCCCGCCGGGCCCCGAGAGGTTCGCACGCGCCTGCCCGCGCCCGCCGCCAGAGCCCGCCCCGGACCCGTGGCCAGGGCGCCAAGCGGGGCCGCAGGCCCCCCGATCGGCCGCTGTCCCGCCCCCGGTCTGTCGCCCACGGCGTTGGCCCGGCGCCGGCTCGCGAAACGAGGGCGCGGTCTAGATCACTGCACGGTGAGCTCCAGGGCGCTCGAGCTGCTGAAGCTGCCCAGGCCGCCGCAGGCGGATGTGTTGAGCCACAGGAACTGGAAGCAGGCGCTCTTGCCCAGGCTGGCGGCCGGCAACAGCAGCGGGAACTCGGCCCAGCCTACGGCGTCGCTCTGCACCGGGAGCAGGGCCGCCAGAGTGCTCAGGTCGAGCAGCACTCCGACGCCCAGGAGCGGCAGGGGCAGCGGGCTCGGGCCCGCGGACAGGCCCAGGAAGCCCACCGCGCTGGGCGGGGCGCCGGAGGCGATCAGGGCAAAGCTGCTGCTCCCGGCTTTGGGCTGCTCGGTGACCCCGATCCAGATCTCGGCTCCGCAGGCCGGAGTGGACTCTCCATAGCGCTCGGCGCCAAAAGGCAGCATGTCCATCACGGTGATGTAGCTGTCGGATACGCCCTTGAACACGGACTGGAGCGCGTCGGGGGTCAGGGGCAACTGGACCCCCGAGAATGTGTAGCCGGTGAACACAGCGCGCCCGTCCTCGAACAATCCCACGCCGGTGCTGAACGAACTGGGACCCAAATAGGAGCCGTACAACAGGCGATCCAAGTCTGGGGTGAATCTGGCAACGAATGACTTCGAGGATCCACCGGGTGCGTTTGGCTGAGCCGTACCGGCGGTTGTTTGGACGCCCGATGCGTTGCTCCCCGTGGTATGGCCGGTTACCGTAACTACCCCACCAGCATCGACCGCGATTCCAGTGGCAGTCTGGACGCTATTGCAGCACTGGATCAGGTCCATCCCCAGGTAAGTCGAATGCACGAGTTGAGTCAAGTCTGAGGTGATCTCGAGCACGACCACTTCTCGCTCGAATCCCGCGAACCCAGGCAGGACATAAGCATCGAAAGCCCCCGGGGTGATCGGAAAATCGGATGCCGAGGTGAACCCACACAGGTGCAGGTTGCCCTCCGGCCCCCAACACAGGTCCGTGAAGCGGGTCTCGCCGGGCTCACCGCCCCCGATCCAGGTCGAGGCCAGCAGGGTCGAACCCGTCGGGTCGAGCTTGCAGATGGCACCGCCGTACACGCCGGTCTTGAAGACACCGGGGGTCACGGGAAACGTCTCGCCCACGAACCCGCCCGCGACGTAGGCATTGCCTTCGCTGTCCAGAACCACTCCACGGAACTCCTCCCAAACCTGCGGGACCCCCAAGAGTGTCGAATAGACCAAGCTCTTTCCATCGGGTGCATATCGAACGACAATGCCCTCAAATGTGGTGTTGTCCGTGGAAGTCTGGTACGCACCCGGCGTGGTCGGGAAGTCATTGGATCCAGACCGGCCTACGGCGACTGCCGACCCGAGGGCGTCTACCGCGATCGCGAAGATCTGCTCCTGGAATTGGTGCCCCCCCACGAACGTGGAATAGAACAGGCTGCTGCCGTCCGACCGCAGGCAAGTCACCCAGCCATCGCTCTTGTTTTGGAGACCGAAATCGGTATCCACCGCTCCCGGTGTGACGGAAAAATTGCCGGAGTCTGTATCCCCGCCCGCATAGATGCGTCCGTTGGGCCCCAGGGTGAGAGCGAACGCCCGATCGTACCCAGTCCCAGCCAAATAGGCGACGAACTCCAGCACCGGGCTCGGCTCTAGGCGGATGCGACCGACCACCGCGTCCTGGTTGGCCACGTAGGGGAACGGCCCGGGCACGCTCGGAAAGTCCGGGGACCAGGTGCTGCCCGCGAATACGATGCGATCCAGGTCGTCGACGACCACACGATTCAACTCGTCTTCCTTGAAGCCCCCCAGGTAGGTCGAGAAGTCGAAGCCCGGATCGATCACCAGCCGGCCGGGCCCCCGCGGGCCCTCGAGTTCGAATCCGAATCCGCCCTCGGGCAGCAGACGGAAGCCTCCGGAGACCTCCGTGCGCTGCGAGTTCGAATCCTCGCTCCAAAGCAACGGCTTCGTCTGCCGCAGCTCCCCGAAGCCCAGCGCCGCCACCAGCTCGCCCCGCGCAGCGTCCAGCGCGAGGGATTCGGCGCCGCGCAGTTCGAAGCGGATCTCACCCAAGTCCGCCCCGGGCTCGGCCAGCAGGTCATAGGCCCACAGGCCCTCGCGTTGCACCAGCCGCACCTCGATGCCCGGCCAGACCTCCGGCCAGCGCACGGACTGAAATTCTGGCACGCCGGAAACCCACTGCTCGGGATCCGCTCCCGAATAGTAGTGGCGCTGGGTCTCGAGCTGCCCCTCCCCCAACGGGACCACCGGCCGCCCGCCCACGAATTCGAGCCAGAGGTGCGCCCCGCTCCGCTCGCTCCCCGGGCCCTCCTGCCCGACCAGATCCAGCCCGATGCCGCCCACCTCGGCACGAACGCGCAGCGATTCCGACTCCGCCGCAAAGACGATCCCCGCCGGCCACTGCCCCTGGTTTTGGATCAGCCCCGATCCAGCCAGCGCCACCGCGCCCAGCTCGGCACCGCCCTGAGCATTGGCCAATGCCTCGAAGCACAGGCACGCAACGGCCCGAACGATGAGACAGGGCCCAAACAGTTCTTGTTTCATGGGGGATCCTTCGATGGGTTCGCTCACCGCAGCCGTAGGTAGAGTTTATCCAGTTCCTTGAGCCCCACGCCGGGAGAGGGAACGACCTCGGCCCAGCGCGGCAAGCTGAAGACCAGATCCGGCAGCGGACTCCACTCCAGGTGCCCGGTTCGGCCGATGTCCCAGCCGCCGGGAACCCGCCCTGGGCGGACGGGACAGGCGCGGGCGCAGGCGCCTCGACGGTCGCTGTGTCGCGAGGCGTGGTCTAGGGCTGTCGAGTACGGCCTTTGGGGGCCGTTTCACTTGCCGAGGCAGAAGCGCGCGAAGATGCGATCGAGCAGGTCCTCGGGCAGGGTGCGGCCGCGCACGGCGCCCAGGGCGGTCAAGGCCGCGCGCAGGTCCTCGGCGACCAGATCGAGGGGCAGTGCTTGCTGGAGGCCGGAGCGGGCGCGCTCGAGGGCGGCCGACAGGTCTTCGAGGCCGCGCTCTTGCACCAGCCAGAGGCCGGCGGCGGAGGATTCACCGGGCGCGGCGGCGGCCAGCTGCTGGCGCAGCGCAGCGCGCAGGGCCTCGATCCCCGCGCCGGTGGCCGCCGAGATCGCCAGCACGGCGCTCGGCCGCAGGGACTCGATGCACTCGGAGGGCGGCCAAGGGGCGGCGCCGGGGCGATCGATCTGGTTCCAGAGCAGCAGGCGCGGGATGGACGGGGGCGGCGCGGAGCTTGGCCAGGGTCCGCGGGCGTCGACGACCAGCAGTTCGAGCGCCAGAGACCGGCGTTGATCCGCGGCGCGCCGCTGGGCCTCGGCCGAGAGCGCCGGGTCGTTCCAGGCCTGTGCGTCCGGTGCAGCTCCCCGCGGGATCGCAGACCCTGCGGCGGAGCTCCAGTCGCGCGCCGCGACCGAGGTCTCCAGCTCATCCAGCGCGCTCGCGGGCGGCGCGGCGCTGTCCTCGCAGCTCGGGACAGCCGCGCTTTCGAAGCCCGGCAGATCGAAGAGCCGCAGGCGCAGCCCCTCGATCTCGAGATCGCCCCACAGCGCGTCGGTGGTCGTGCCGGCCAGGTCCGCCACCAGGGCCCGCTCGCTGCCCAGCAGGCGGTTGAACAGGCGGCTCTTGCCCGCGTTGGGCAGACCGACCAGCCCAACCCGCGGCGGATCCGCCTCGGCGCGGGCGCGCGCGGCGCGCACGGCCAACTCCAGCTCCGCCTGCGCGGCGTCGAACAGGCCCTCGAACTCGCTCCACTCCACGTGGCCCGCATCGTCCTCCTCGAAATCGAGGCTGGCTTCGAGGCGCGCGGCCAGCTCCTCGAGGGCCTCCCGCAACCGATCGGCCCCGGCGCCGACCCCGCCCGTATAGAGCGCCGCGGCGGCCTGGCGTTCCGCTTCGCTGGCGGCGGAAACCAGGGCCAAAACCCCCTCCGCCCGGGCCAGATCCAGCCGCCCGGCTTCGAAGGCCCGGCGCGTGAACTCCCCCGGCCCCGCCGGAAACAGCCCCAGCGCCAGCAGGCGCCGCAGAACCCCCGCTACCAGCGGCGGGCTGCCCGAAAGGTGCAGCTCGAGCACATCCTCGCCCGTGTAAGAGCCGGGCCCCGGCATCCACAGCGCCAGGCAGGGCTGCCCGCCCTCCCCGTCCTCGAAGCGCCCAAGGTAGGCGCCTCGCGGCGGAGCCTCGAGAACGCTGCGCGGATCGCCCTCCCGGGCCGAAGCCAAGGGCGCGCCTGCGAAGCGAACCTGGGCGATCGCCATCCGCCCACCCAGCGGCTCCGGGGCCAGCCCCGCCATCAGCTCATGCGCCCGCGGCCCCGAAATCCGTACGACCGCGCGATCCGCCGGCCCTGCCGGTGTCGCCAGGGCGAAGATCGTCGTTCGCGCTTCCACCTCAACTAGCATGCGCTTTCGGCGCGCCCTGGGCGCGCGTCCGAGGCCTCTGGCTGGTCGGGTCCACGGCGGGTCCAGGCGGGTTCGCGAAGGGGCCCGAGATCGGGCGCCCGGGTCGCCCGCGCGCTGACGCTCGCTCCGGCGGTTCCACGAGCGGGATCGCCGGCCAGACAGCGCGAGCCCACCCTGCGAACCCCCGGGCCTCGGACCTCCGGCGGCCTGGGGTCGCGGTCGGCCTCAGCGGCCCTTGCCGCGGCCGCGCTGCTGGAGCGCCTTGGCCTGGGCCTGCTGGGCTTCGGCCATCTGGGACAGGCGTTTGGCGAAGGGCGCGCAGCCTTTGTTGGGGTCGCGGGGCAACTCGCGCTCGTCGACGGGCCAGAGCTTCTTGATCACCTTGATCTCGAGGATGCCCAGGAGGGACTGGGTGATCATGTAGAGCGACAGGCCCGCGGCGTAGTTGTAGAGGAACACGCCCATCACCGGCGGCATGAACAGCATGATGCGCTGCATGCTCTTGGCCTGTTCGTCGGTAGGCTGGGGCATGGCCTTCTGTTGCCAGATCCACAGGATCACCATCAGGACCGGCAGCAGGTTGAAGTGGGTCAGGCCGAAGGGCAAGCCGTCGCCCAGCTCGAACAGGCGGTCGGGGCGCGAGAGGTCGCTGATCCAGGACACGAAGGGCGCCTGGCGCAGCTCGAAATTGGTGCGCAGGGCGCTGAACAAGCCGAAGAAAATCGGCAGCTGCAGGAACACCGGCAAGCAGCCGCCGAGGGGCGGGAAGGCGCCCTCCTTCTGCATCAGCACGGCCTGCTCCTGGCGCAGCTTCTGCGGATCGTCTTCGTGCTTCTTCTTGATCGCGTCCAGGGCCGGCTGGAGGCGCTTCATCTTGGTCTGATAGCGCGCCATGGCGGTCTGGGCCCGCCGATTGAGCGGGAACAGGGCCAGGCGCACCAGCAGGGTCAAGAGGATGATCGCGACGCCGAAGTTCTTGACGCCGCGCTCGAGCAGCAGCAGCACGTCGGTCAGGAAGCTGCCGATGCCGGAGAAGGTCGAAAGGTCGCTGTCCAGCAGGCGACGGTGCAGCGGCGAGGCCGCCAGGAAGTGGCGGTGGTCCTTGGGGCCCGCGTAGAGCCGGAAAGCCAGTTCGCTGGCCTGGCCGGGGGCCGGCAGCTCGAGGTCCAGGTTGACGTCGGTGAGGACCTGCTCGCGGAACGGCGAGCCGGCGGGCTCGGAGAGGTCCGTCAGGCGTCGGAAGGATGCCGTGCGCGTGCGCGCCTCGGAGATCGAATCGGCGCCGCGCAGCAGCACGGCGAAGTACTTGACGTGCACGCCGGCGAGCACCACGGGCGCGGGCACGTCGAAATTGCCGACCTCGGCGCCCGAGCCGTGCGGTTTGGTTTCGATGTCGAATACGCCGTTGCGACCGCGCCCGAGGGCCAGCGCGTTGGGCTGCTGATAGAAGCTGTCCTCGTATTCGACCGCCGCCACGCCCGCCGGGCGCAGCACCAGCTGCCGCGCCTTGGGGGGCACGGGCTGCTGGAGGTCCGCGGCGGCCTCGAGGCGCAGGGTCAGCGCGAAGTCGTAGCCGCCGGGCAGGGCTTCGAAGCGCTTGACCAGCGTGTAGCCGTTGCCGGGCCCGTAGCGGAATTCGACGCCGCGCGGCGCTCCGGCCTCGTCGAAGAGCTCGCTGGCCTGCCAGAGCACGCCGTCGAGGGGCGCCGGGAAGATGTCCCGCGCCCCGAGGCCCGCGTCCACCAGCAGCGAGCCGGTGGACCCGTACACGTCCGTGGCGCTGTCGAGCAGCGTGACCCAGTGGCGCGGATCATCGCGCTCGGCGGGGCTCAGCCCCGAGGTTGTGAAATAGTCGCCCGTCTTGAGCTCGACCAGACGCCCGCCGCGGTTGCTGAAACGCGCCAGGAAGCGGCCGATCGAACCCGCACTGCCATAGCGCTGCTCGATCTGCTGCTCGCCTTCGGCCACCAGGGGCGTGCCGCCCGAGGGCGCCGCGGCCTTGACCGCGGGGGCCGCCGCGGGCTGCTGGGCGCCGGCCGGGGCCCCCGAGGCCGCGGGCGACTCGGCGCTTCGGCCCGCCGCGGCGGGATCGGTCAGCTCGGCCTCGCCGGCAGCCGAGGGAGCCTCGCTCGCCTGGCTCGCGACCGGGTCGCCCCCCTCGCCGGGCCCCTGGACCTCCGGCGGCGGGAACAGCCGGGCCCAGAGCATCACGGCCAGGAAACACAGCAGCAGGGCGAGGGGAAAGCGCTTTTCCAAGACAGGAACGGGGTCAGGGCGGCTCCCGGGCGCGGGGCGGCCGGCGGCGAGCGTGGGGGTCGGAGGGCTAGCGGCCGGCTTCCAGGCGCTGGGCCAGGGTGTCGGGCAGGGCCGGCACCGCGCGGATGTCGGCCTGGGCGCCGGCGATGTCGTAATCGAGGCGCACGAAGGTCACGTTGGAACCATCGAAGAGCACGTAGGACAGGCGCGGGTCGCCATCGCGGGGCTGGCCCACGGAACCGACGTTGATCAGCACCTTGAGGCTCTCGCTGGCCCCCAATCGATAGGGCCCCTCGGTGCCGCGCGGGCGGAAAAAGCGCCGGTCCTCGTAATACACCGCGGGCACGTGGCTGTGGCCCACGAAACACACCGGGCGCTGCATGGCGTCGAACCAGGCCGAGAGCCGCGTGGGGTGGTTCAGATCCGTGGGCAAGACGTATTCGCGCAGCGGGTCGCGGGGCGAGCCGTGGGCGAAGTGGGCGCGGGCGTCCAGGCCGCTGGCGGACAGCCCGCCCAGAAAGTTCCACAGCTCGGCGGAGCGCGGGTGGGCCTGGACCTCCCCGCGGGTCCATTCGATCGCGGCGCGGGCGCGGGGGTTGAAGTCGATCGCGGAGTCGAGCAGGGCGTGCTCGTGGTTGCCGAGCAGGCACAGGCCCGGGGACCAGCGCTTGCCGGCCGCCGCGGGCGTCACTCCGCCGCGGGTCAGCTCGATGACCCGCTCGAGGCACTCCGCGGGGCGCGCGCCGTAGCCGACCACATCGCCCAGGCAGACCAATCGCTCGGCCCCCCGCGCCGCGGCGTCGCCCAGGGCCACGTCCAAGGCCTGCCGATTGCCGTGCAGGTCGGAGAGGATCGCGGTCAGGGGGTAGGCGGCGGCGTTCAAGCGGACCCTTGAAGGAGGGCGGGGAGTATCCGCGTTCGGGGCGGGTGGGGGCAAGCCGGGGCTCAAAGGGGCCTCCGGCGAAGCCGCTCCGGCGGTGGCGCGGCGCCGTTGCGCTGGCCTGCCCGCCGGCCTTCGCGCCGCCTGCTCCGGGCGGGCAGGCCGTAGGCTGCTGGCGGAGTTCCGCCCATGCCGACCCGATCCGTCCTGCCGCCGCTGTGGCTGGCCTGCTTGTCCCTGCCCGCCCTGTTGGCCCTGCGACCGGCCCAGGAGCCGACGCCGAACCCCGCGCGCGGACCGCTGGTGGTCTGCGCCGACGGCTTGACCATCCCCTGGGACCAGTACGCCGAGCACCTGATCGAGCGCAGCGGTCGCCGGCCCTTGGAGGAGCTGCTCGACCTGCTGCTGCTGCGCCGCGAGGCGGCCCGCCGCGGGCTCGAGGCCGCGCCGGAGGGCCTGGCCGCAGCCCTGGAGGCGCGCTTCGAGGAGCTCGAGCAGGACCGCCACCGCGGCGACCGGGAGGCCTTCGAGGCGGAGCTCGCCGAAGGGGGCTACGACCGGGCCAGCTACCGGGCCCTGATCGCCGAACAGCTCGAGCGCGAGGCCCTCGAGGGTCTGATCGCCAAGGCGGCGCGCTCCCTGGAGCGCCCGGCCTTGCTGCAGCGCTTCGAGCGCGAATACGGCCCCGGCGGCCAGACCCTGCGGGTGCGCCATCTGCTGCTGACGCGCGCCCAAACGCGCGCGGCGCTGATCGCCGCCGGCGAGCGCCCCGAGTCCCTGGATGTGGCCCGCGTCGACCAGCGCATCCGGGCGCTCCTGACCGAATACCGCCAGCGCCTGGCGGATGGCGCGGACTTCGGCGCTCTGGCCCGCGAGTCAAGCCACGACGGCGCCACGCGCCAGGCCGGCGGCGAGATCCCGGGCTATCGCGGTCAGCATTTCGGCCCGGCCTTCGGCGCCGCGGTCGCCGAGGCCTCGGCCGGCCAGCTGATCGGACCGATCGAGAGCGAAGCGGGCTGGCACCTGATCGAGGTGCTCGAGCGCCGTGTGGTGCGCTTCGAGGAGGTCGAGGCGGAGCTTCTGCGCCGCCAGCGCGAAGACCCCGCCACGGGCGCGGAACGGCTGGCGTTGCGCGAGCGGCTGCGCCGCGAAGCCGGCCCGGAATTTCGCCTCTGAGCGGCCGGCCTGGGCATCGGCCGTTGCCGCGGGGATCGCGCCACGCGCGAGCTGCCCCGCTGTGCCCCGCGGGAATCCCTGGAGCCCTCCGCCCCGGCAGCCCCTGACAGCCCCCGCCGCCCCCCGCGGGCGCCGTGGCCCCGCGCTCGAAATGCTCGCGCCCGCGGCGCGTTCCAGGGCTCACCCCAACGTCCCCATGCTGCAGACCCCCGATCCGCTCCCCGCTGTCCCGGCGCGCCGCATCCCCGACCGCGCCGGGGCCCGATCCCCCGCCGCGCTCGCCGCCGCTGTCGCCACGCGCTGGCTGGCCGGCCTGGCCGTGCTGGCCCTGGCCCCGCTGGGCGCTCCCTCGAGCGCGGCCCGCGGCCCTTGGCAACCACCCGGTGCCCCGCAGGGGCCGGCACGGCCGAGCGGCGCCACCCAAGAGGCCGCGCCCTCGCCGCAGGCCCCGCTGCCGCCCGAAACGCCCCAGAAATCGCAGGGGTCTGAAGATCCCGCGCAGGACGCCGCGCCCGAGACCAGCGAGGCCTCCGCGGAGCCCGCGCCGGCGATCGAGCTGGACGCCGCCGCCCTGGCGGCGGAACTCGAAGCGCTGGCCGCGCGCTTCCCGGATCGCACCCGCCTGTCGACCTACGGGAGCTCCGTGGGCGGGCTGCCCCTGTGGTGCCTCGAAGCGCGCGGACCGGAAGCGGACCCGGAAGCTCCGGCCCTGCTGCTGGTGGCGGCCTTGGACGGCTGGCGCTGCTTCGAGACGCG
>JBIKLM010000560.1:0-2684 GCA_044359835.1 Planctomycetota bacterium | reverse complement strand
TACTCCTTCTTCGGCACCGCCGGCGCCTGGGCTGCCCTGACCCCGCTGGTCGGCGTGCCGCCCGCTCCGCCGCTGGCCAATCCCGGCGCGAGCTTGCTGCCGGCCGGCCTGGCGAACCTCAACCCGGACCTCGGTGGGCGCCTGCTCGGGGGCTCCGGCGGCGGCGGCGGGGGAGTCGGCATCGTCGGCTCCAAGACCAACGGCTTTGCCTTCAACTGCAACACGCCGATCCCGCCCTTTGCGCTGCAGCTGCAGGAGTACTACGACCACTCCGGCAGCGGCGGCGGCGGGGGCGGCGGCGCGATCCAGCTGCAGGCCGGCCGGCGTGCGACCGTCGAGGGGCGCCTCGACGTTTCCGGGGGCGAGGGCGGCAGCGCCGACATCACCTCCGTGGCCATCGCGGCGCGTTATGCGGCGCCGGGCGGCGGTGGTTCCGGCGGCGCGGTGCTGCTGCAGTCCCTGGACATCGCCCTGGCTAACATCGTCGGCGTGATCGACATCACCGGCGGCGAGGGCGGGTTCAACGGCAACGTCGGGGAGTACCGCGGCGGCGTCGGCGGCCCGGGGATCGTGCGCCTGGAGAAGTCGCCGATCTCGAGCCTGCAGCCGGCCACGGAAGGCGGCAAGATCTTGGCCTATCTGTCGACCCCGCCGGCCGGCTTCAGCACCAGCGACTTCCTCAGCATCGCCAACTGGATCCCGGTCTCCACGGGCCCCGGAGCCGGCTCGGGCTACCAGTCCTGCTGGCTGGCGCCGCAGGGGGCCTTCTTCGAGGTCGACTACGTCGAGGACGATCTGAGCGCCCCCGATCCGGACGATTGGACCTTCGGCTGGAACCTCAAGGTGCTGGTCGGCAACGACCCCCAGTCGATCATCAGCGTCGACGACTATCGCGGCACCAATGGCCTGACCTATCGGCTGCTGGGCCAGGACCTGGCCAGCTTGCTCGGCAACGAGATCGGCTCCTCGGCGCTGGTGGTTCGCTTCCAAGGCGTGCGCGCGGTGGGGCCGGTGGCCAACCTGTGCGACGCCGAGGCCGGCGCGGAGCCGAACCTGCTGGTGGGGTCCCAGACCCCCTGGCTCAACTCGCCCCAGGAGGTCGCCGACTATTGGTCCGAGCAGCTTCCCGGCAGCCCGGGTCTGGCGGCCAAGCGCAAGGCCAACCTGATCCGCGCCCAGATCCTGTTCGATCGCAGCGCCCCCAACGCCAATGTCGTGCAAGGGGTGGTCCAGCTGACCATCCGCTGCATCCCCGATTGATCTCCGGCCTGTCGCGTCCGGGCGCAAGAGCACGCGGCTCGGCGGCTGCAGGAGCGGCCGGGCTTCCCGCGGGATCCCCGCGGGCGACTCGGACGCTTCGGCAATCCCGACCTGGCTCGCCAGCAAGCGCGCGGGCTCCGGCCCATCGAAACCGCTGATCCCAGGCATGCAGCGCTCGGCTTCCGCGGGGACCGCGCTGGTGCTGCGGGCCGATTGGGTCTGCCCGAGCCCGGAGCAGGCCTTCGGCCCCGGCGGTGTCGAGATCGCCGAAGGCCGGGTGAGCGCGGTCTGGCGGGCGGGGCCTGACCTCGAGGGCGCCTGCCGGCGGGCCCAGCGGGTCGTCGAGCTCGGTTCCGCCCTGCTGGTCCACGCGCCGATCAACGCCCACGCGCACCTCGAGCTCTCGGGCCTGGCGGGTCGCTTGGCCCCCGGCAGCCCCTTCGCGAGCTGGGTGCGCGGGGTGCTGGCCTGGAGGGTGGAGCGCGGCCCCGAAGGTCTGGCGGAGGATTGGCTGCGAGGGCTGTCCTTGGCGGCTGCGGGCGGCGCCTGCGTGGTGGGGGACATCGACGCCACCGGCGCGGCGTGGCGCGCACAGCTACCCCCGGGCCCCTGGCCCGCGGTTCTGTTGCACCAGGAGCTGCTCGATGCCAGGGAAGCGAGTCGGCTCCCCGGGCAGCTAGAACGGCTATCCGCGGCGCCCAGCGCCCCCGGCCGGTATTCGGCGCTCTCGCCCCACGCTCCGCAGACCGTCTCCGAGGCCCTGCTCGAGGCCGTGGGGGCGGCCCAGCGCCGGCAGCCGCGGCGCGTCCAGATCCACTGGGCCGAGACCCGCGAGGAGCTCGACTGGTGGCAGGGCCGCGGCGGTCCCTTGCGGGACTGGCTCGGGGAGTCGCCGGCCCTGCGACCCGCTCGGCCGACGGCCTCATACCTGGATTTCCTCGAGCGCGCCGGGTTGCTCGGCCCGTTGACGACCTTGGTGCACGGCAACCTGCCGGAGCCCGGCGAGCCCGAGCGCCTGGCGCGGGCGGGCGTGCGCCTGGTGCATTGCCCGGGATCCCACGCCTTTTTCGATCGCCCACCGTTCGCCCTCGAGCGCTACCTGGCCGCGGGCGTGCCCCTGGCCATCGGCACCGACAGCCTGGCCAGCAATTCATCGCTGGACATGCTGCGCGAGGTCGAGCTGCTGGCCCGGGCCCACCCGGGTCTCAAGCCAGCGCAGGTCTGGTCCCTGGTCACCCGGGGCGGCGCCGCCGTGGTGGGGCCCGAGCTGGCCGCCGGGGTGCTGGCCCCGGGGGCTCCGGCGCACCTGCTGGCGGTCGAGCTGGAGGCCCGGGACCCCGTCCAGGCCCTCGAGCGCCTGGTTCTGGGTCCGCGTGGCGGAAGGAGACTCTGGATCGGGGGCCTCGAATGGCCGAAGGACCCCT
>JBIKLM010000559.1:0-2686 GCA_044359835.1 Planctomycetota bacterium | reverse complement strand
CTCGGAAGGGCCCCGCCGCGCTCGCCCGACAGGGCTGCGCGCGGGTCCCGCGCCTGCCGCCGGGGACCCGCGCCGCTGTTCGTCAGACCGGAATCGCCGCCGGCAGACCGGACAGCACGCCTTCGATGGCCTCCAGCGCACGCCGGTTGCCGGCGGCGAATTCGCGGTCCACGCGGCCTGCGTAGCGCGGCAGCTCCGACAGGAAACGCTGGAGGGGCTCGCTGCGCAGGGCCTCGGGCGTCAGGAAGGTGCCGCCGCCCATGCGCTCCAAGAGGTGCCCGTTGACCTCCTGCTCGTATTGTCCCGCCTCCGGCAGCGCGAATACCGGTTTGCCCAGATACAGCGCCTCGCCGATCAGCTGGTTGCCGGCGGTGCCGATCACGCAGCGCGCGCTGCACAGGTCGGCGATGAAGCCCTGCTCGCTGATCGCGCGGAAGCGCAGGTTGCCGCGGTCCGCGGCTTCGCCCAGGCCGTAGACGCGCACCTCGATGGGCAGCCCCGCGAGGGCCTCGAGCACGTTGCTGGGCATGCTGCGCCGGCAATAGGCCACGGCGTGCGCGCCGGCCTCGACCTTGGCCGCCAGCAGAGCCGGCCGCAGCAGCGTGCCCACGAAGGTGACGTTGTGCACCCCCGGCTTGGGCTCGGGCTTGAAGAACGAGGAGCTGACCGTGTGCACCTGGCGCTGGTAGTACAACCGATTGAAGCGCGCGATGCCGGCGGCGCGCAGGCGCAGGCCCCGGGGCAGGAAGGACAGGTCTCCGAAGTTGAACAGCGACTGATGGTCGACCGCCATGTAGGGCAGCCCGACGGCCTCGGCGGCCCGCGGCGCGCCCGGGTCGTAGTCGGTGATCAGCAGGTCGGCGCGCTCGCGCTCGAAGCGCTGCCCGAGCTGACGCTTGAGCTCCGGCAAACCGCGCAGATACTCGACCGAACGCGCCAGGGTGCGCGGATAGTGCACCCGCTGGCGCGCGTCGTAGACGAAGCGCAGGCCCGGCAGGCGTTCGACCCGCACCTCGCTGCCGCGATAGGCGCCTTCGAGCAGCTCGTAGGCATCACCGGGGGCCAGCAGGATCAGCTCGTGGCGCTTGCGCAGGTCCTCGACCAGCGTGCGCACCCGGGTGGCGTGGCCGCGGCCCTCGCCGGCCATGCTGTAAAAGATTTTCGCCATGGGAGCATCCTGACTTCGAGCGGCGCTCCGCGAAACCACAGTGCCAGGGCCTGGCCGGATCTGGGCCAGCGGCCCGCGGCCGCCGACCCGTCCGCGGCGCCGGCGGACTCAGGCCGTCTGCGGCAGGCCGCGCGGCGTCGGCACCACCCGCGGCTCGTCGAGCACCGGCTGGTACTTCGGGTCCGCGATCAGCGAGGGCCAGTCCAGGATCTCGAGGCGCCCGTCGAAGTGCTCGACCAGGGCCGTGCAGGACTCGACCCAGTCGCCGTCGTTGCAGTACAGGATGCCGTCGATCTCGCGCATCTCGGCCTTGTGGATGTGGCCGCAGACGACTCCGTCGAAGCCGCGCCGGCGGGCCTCGTCGGCCAGGGCGGCTTCGAAGTGGAAGATGAAGTCGACCGCGTTCTTGACCTTGTGCTTCAGGTAGGCCGACAGAGACCAGTAGCGCATGCCCAGCACCTTGCGGCCGACGTTGTAGACGTGGTTGAGCCGCAGCGCGAAGCGGTAGGCGTGGTCGCCGAGGATCGCCAGCCAGCGGTGGGTCTTGACCACCGTGTCGAACTGATCGCCGTGGGTCACCAGCAGCCGTTTGCCGTCCGCGGTGGTGTGGGCGGCCTCCTTGCAGACCTCGATGCGGGCGAAGTCCATGCCGATGTAGCGCCGCAGGGCCTCGTCGTGGTTGCCCGGGATGTAGACCACCCGCGTGCCGCGGCGGGCCTTCTCGACCAGCCGATGCAGCACCTCGCCCTGGGCTCCGTTCCAGTAGGGCGAGGCCTTGAGGCGCCAGCCATCCAGGATGTCGCCGACCAGGTACAGGTTCTGGGAGCGGGTCGAGCGCAGGAAATCGAGCAACAGCTCGCTCTTGGCACCGCGGGTGCCGAGGTGCAGATCCGAGATCCAGATGGTGCGGAAGGACAGCGGGCTTTGGGCTTGGGCGCTCATGGCGAATCCGCCTCCAGGCGTCGGTTGGGCGTCTGTGCAGCGATTCTCGGCCAAGATCGGGCCGACCTTGTCGCCGGAATGGCAATTGGCGCAAGTTTCAAGGGGCCTTCACGGAACCTGGAGCTGCGCTGGAACTGCGCTTCACGCTCGCCTTGTGGGGTTCGCTCCCGTCGCAGCTCTCCCGCAACGGCGCCTGGCCAACCTGCGTGCGCGCGGACGAGCGCGATGGCAGACTCACCGTTTCCATGCCCCAGCTTCATCATGTCTTGATCACCGGCGCCTCCAGCGGAATCGGCGCGGCCCTGGCCCAGGAACTGGCCGCCCGCGGCGCTCACCTGTGGCTCTGCGCGCGGCGCGGCGAGCGTTTGGAGGCCCTGGCGGCCGATCTCGAGCGGCGTTGGCCCGGTTCGGGACGCCCGCGCGCTTTGACGGCCACCCTCGACGTGCGCGATCACCGCGCCCTGCGGGCCTTCATCGAACTCGCCGACCAGCGCTCGGGCGGACTGGACGCGATCGTCGCCAACGCCGGCGTCGGCCGGGCCGAGCATGCCGCGCGCCTGTCTTGGGCGGCGATCG
>JBIKLM010000130.1:0-9829 GCA_044359835.1 Planctomycetota bacterium | reverse complement strand
GGCGTGGTTGCGGCTGGCGGCGTTGCCGAAGTCCTCGCGGAAGAAGGGCAACATCTGGTCGAGGACGCGCGGGTCGACCGGGGTGGTCGCCTGGTAGTCCATGTAGATCGGCAGTTTCATCGCGGCAGAAGACGGGCGCAGGGAGGCTCGGAGGGGGCGCGGGGTCGCTTGGCGGAGCGGTCGGGTGAGGGCGGGCTGCGGCGACGCCCGCTCGGGGGCGGCGCCCGGGCCGTCAGGGCCCCACGGCGCGGAAGGGATTGAACGACTGGGGCTTGGGCTTGGACAGCAGGCGCGGCGGCTCCGGCTCGCGGTTGTTGGCCAGGTCGCGCAGGCTGGTGCGCTCCATCAGTTCCCAGATGCCGGCGCGCACCCGGGACATCGGGTTCTTGATCGGGCAGACCGGCTCGATTTCGCAGCTCGAGTCGTCGCTGCGGCAGCCGGTCACGTTGGGGGTGCCTTCGAGAGCACGGACCACATCGCCGAGGCTGATCTGTTCGGCACGGCGCGCCAGGGCGTAACCGCCCGTGGCGCCGCGGTGCGAGTCGATCAGCTGGGCGCGGGCCAGGTCCTTGAGCACCTCGGCGAGCAGGCGCTTGGGAACCGGGTAGCGGTCCGAGATCTCCCGGGCGCTCACGTAGGGCGCCTGGCCCGCCAGGCCATCGGCATGGTCCATCAGGTGGACCAGCGCGATCAGCCCGTATTCGGTGCGCTTGGTCAGCTGGAGCATGGGAGCTTGACTTTGGATCGGGGGGCACCTGGGGGTGCCCCGGTGGGCAGTCCGCCTGGGCGGCGGTGGGGGTGTCGGCCAAACCGCGGCGGTCGGCCAATCGGCACCGGGATGGTGCTATTTAGGCTCTGAAAGAAAGCCGCACGAGGCGGCTCCGTGGGGTTCCGGGCGTCCGGCCCTAGGTCTAGGCACCGGGGCGGATCGTCACCCTCCGATGCGTCAATTATGCCGCTGTCCGGCTTCTGCGCTAGACCTATCGGCAGAAAATCTCACGCGAGCTAGAGGGTTTCGGCGCGGGCAGGCCCCGCAGCCCCCTGGCTGGCCCCGGGCAGAGAAAAAAAAATCGACCTGGCCTGGGGCCCCAAGCGGGAAGGGGCCCGGCTTCCAGGCGCGCCCTCCCGGGCCGCCGCTCGGCGGGGCTGACCTGGGGAGAACCGAAACGGGCCTGGGCAGCCCCGGCGGGGGGCCTTGGCCCCAGGGGGCGCTCCGAGTGGCCCCCCGGCAGGCCTCGGCCAAGCCCAGGGGGCAGACCCGGCCAGCGCCATGGCCTTGACGGGCATCCGGTGGGGCCCCGAGGTCCGGCCGCGGCCGGGTGGGAGGGCCCTGGGACCGAGCTTTCCGGACCGGGGTCCAGCCGGCTCGCCCCGGGCCCTCCCGAATGGACGGCGGGGCGGGGGCGCGCTCGGGGCTCGCAGTCGCTGCTCGCCGATTCGGTCCCGGCCCTGGCCGCGGCTGGGCCGCCCCTGGGCGGGCAGGCTCTGCCCGGACTTCAAGGGCTGAAGGGGGGCGAACCGATGAAGGGCGACATGCGGGCTCAGGCCAAGACCACGTGCATCGGCTGCGGCGGGGACGCTTCGGCGCCCCACCAGATCCACCGTCTGGAGGGCGGACAGCCCTGCCCGGTCTGCACACGCCGAGCCCTGGAGGCCCCCGGTCGGGCGCTCCCGGCTGCCCCCCAGCCCTTCTCGCTCCTGCCGGGCGGCCTCGCGCTGCTGGGCCCCCGCCGCCTCGTTCCGGGGCTGGCCCTGGCCGCCCGGCGCTACGAGGATCCCCCGGAGCCGGCCTGAGCGCTGCGGGGCCCGAGGAAGCGCGCCTGACGTTCTCCTTGGGTGCCGGTCTGCGGGCGGCGCGACGGCGCCAACCCGCCGCTCGCCCGGTGGCCCCCTGCCGCCCCCCGTTGCCCCCTGGCGGGCCGGCTCCCTCGGCTGCTGGGTTCAGCGGGCCGCCGCTGCGGGCGACAGCCGGCGCACCAGCTCCTCGGGCAGGGGCCGCACGGCCGCCGGCTCCGAGCGCAGGTCCACACAGGCCAGTTGGGTCGTGGCGCTGACCAGGCGTTCCTCCCCGCAGCGGACTTCGTAGCCCAGGGTCAAGGAGGCGCCCCGCAGGGAATCGACCCGCACCTCGATGGCCAGTTCCTGGTCGAAGCGCGCCGCCGCGCGATAGCGCAGTTCCACGGAGCGCACCACCAGCCCGACGCCCTGGCGCTCCAGCTCGCCGTAGGGCACGCCCGCGTCCGCCAGCATGCGGGTGCGCGCTTCCTCCAGGTACAGCAGGAAATTGGCGTGGTGGATGCGGCCCATCTGGTCCGTCTCGCCGTAGCGCGTGCGCAGGCGGTGGACGAAGGGCGCCGGGGGCCGGGGTGCGGAGTCCATCGACAGAGCCTAAGCCAGCCTGGGCCACGGAAGCAGGTCGCCGGCCTGCCCCAATCGCGCCCGGTGGTGGCATCCCCCCCGCTGGCGCGATAGAAACCAGGCATGTCGAGCGCTCAATCCACCGGCCGGGCCGGGCTGCCCCTGGTGGCCGCCCTGCTGACCTGGTTCGTGCCCGGCCTCGGCCTGCTCTACCTGGGTCGGGCCCTGGCCGGCCTGCTGACCTTTGCGGCCATCGAGGGCCTGTTCGTGGCCGGGGCGCTGCTGGCGCGCGGAGCGAGTTTCGACATGCTCGATCCGGACCTGCGCAGCTCGGCCGCCTTCGCGCTGGCGCCCGAATTCGGCAACCTGGGCGGGTTCCTGTGGCAATTCGGCTCCTATGCCGAACCCACACGGGCGCTGCTGCCGCGCCTGTTCAGCGGCCCTGAGAAGCTGGGCGTGCTGCTGATGGCGATCTCGGGGCTCGCCAACCTGGCCGCGATCTCGGCCGCGCACTTCGAGGCGCGACGGCAGGAAGCCAGCCGTCGCCAAGAGATCGGGCCGGGCCGCTCGCCGGCGCTGCTGGCGGCCTTGCAGGGCCTGCTGCCCGGCGCTGGGTATGTGGCCCAGGGCCGCAGGGCTCGCGGCTTGTTGCTGGGCGGCATGCTGCTGGCGCTGTACGCCATCGGGCTGTGGCTTTGCGAGGCGGCTTGTCTCGAGCGCGAGCGCCACTACTACTACTGGAGCGCGCAGCTGCTGACCGGCCTGCCGGCGCTGCTGGCGTCCCCCTTCGCCGGACCGCTCGAGCAAGCCATCCCGCGCCAGGACCTGGGGGTCTTCTACGCGGGTCTGGCGGGGCTGCTCAATCTGCTGACCTGCCTCGACGTTTATGGCTTCCAAGCGGCGCGACTGCTGGGCCAGGACCCGAGCGCCGCGCCCGCGCCCACCCCGGCGGCGCAAGCGGCCCCCGCCGCCAATCGCAAGCACCTGGTCGGGCTGCCGCCCCAGGGAGGGCCCGCGTGAATCCGCTGCTGCTCTTCCTGGCGTTCCTCGGCGCCGCCGTGCCGATCGTCGCGGTGACGACCTGCCTGGCCTACCCCGACGACGCGCTCGCCCGGGCCCACTTCCCGCGGCGCCTGATCGGATTCGTCGCCTCCTGCTCGGCGCTCGGCGCGCTGCTGTGGCTGCTGCAGTGGCTGTTGATCGACGTCGGCCCCTGAAGGCGCCCAGGCCCCGGCGCAAGGCGTTTCCTGCGCGCGGGTTCAGCGGTCTGCGCAGACTTCCAGAAAACCGGGCCCGAGCGGTGCCTTCCGGCTGGGGCCCCGCGCCTCGAGCCGCTTACACAGGCGCGGCCGGGTGGTCCGGCGATCGGGGCTTGCGCCGATCCCGGGCAGGATGGCCCCGCGCGTTTCCGGGAGGGTGGCGAGCGGCGGGCCCACGCCCTGTGCCGCTCGCGGGTCGATTTCTGCCTAGCTCGCGGATCTCGGCGCCCCACCGCACATGGGGTCGAGAGCACCCCGACGGGCTGTCCCTTCGATCCGCACTCGGCCGTTGCGGACGCTCCGCGCCATCAGGGATCTCCGGGCAAGCGCGGGTGATAGCTGGCCACCTGCGAGCCGTCCGGTCGGTGGATCCCCAGGTCGATCCCGTTGGCCAGGGTGCGCACGTGGAGGTCCTGCTCCGCGAGCCCCAGGGGCGCGGCCTGGGACTCGAACACCCGGCGGCGCGCGTGGTCCTGCATGCCAGCGCTTTGCGCCAGGGTCTGGGCCAGGGCGCGCAGCTCGAGCACGCGCGGGTCGGGGTTCGAGTACACCGGCACGTAGGCGCTGCCGCCTGCCGCCCGTGGCACCCGCACCACGTAAGCGCAGGCGCCGCTGTCGATCAGCTCCCGTGCGCTCTCGAGGTCGAGCCCCTCCTGCCGGGTGGGATCGATGCTTGCGCGCAGCTGTTGGTTGAGCTCCAGCCAGGCGTGCTGGACCTGCTTGTAGAGGGCCTGGGTATCCCCCCCGTTCAGCGCGCTGGGATCGAGCCCTTCGAGCGGCACCCCGTTCAGCTCGAGCCGCTGGCCATAGTGGGGAAATCGCTGGTTGGCCAGGAGCGGAGCCGACGGAGCCGCTGCGAGGGCGGCGCGAGCGCCGGTCGGAGCGGGCGGCAACTTCTGCGCCGCGACCGCGCCAGCCTGCGGCGGCCAGCTGGGCTCCGGTCCGCTGCCGGCGGCGGCCGGGGAGCTGACCGGCCCGCTGCGCAGGGCCAGGCCAGCGATGAGCAACGAGGCCAGCAGCGCCGTGGTGCGGGGCCATGGCAAGGCGGAGAAAGGGCGTGCAAGGGGCATGGCGAGCGGAGCCGAGAGGATGGGCAGGCTCGGCTCCGCGCATGCGCAGAGCCGAGCCCGGGGAAGCCCGGGTGAAAGCTTTCTTGTTGAGACCTCGCGCGCTTCGATCGCCGCCGGCATGGGCGGCTCCCCGTACATCGGGGTGAAGCGGCGCGAAGCCGAATGGGAGCGAGATTCAGCGCCTCGGCAAGGCCTGTCGGCGCTCGAATCGTGCTCGACGGATCAATAGGGGCAGGCGGTGCAGCCGGCCAGGTGCACGTCCGATTCGAAGCTGTAGGCGAAGCAATCGCCTCCCAGCGTGGTCACGATCACCGAGGTGCCGGTGTCCGCATAAGCGCGACAGAAGACGTCCAGCAGCGGATCGCTGCCGACGCAGCCGGGGCAGTCGACGCGCTGGGCAAGCCACGCTTCGAAGGCCACGTAGGCGGCGTCGAGGTCGGGCCCGGAAACCTGGTCGCAGAGCACCAGGCGCCAGCCGCGGGCGAGGAACCACTCGGATTCCCCGCATTCGAAGAGCATCACCGGGTCCGAGGGGCCGCCGACTTGCATGGCAGCGGAGGCTTGCGGAAGCAGTGGAGCGAGCGGAGTGAACGCAGCGAGCAGCAGGGCAAGGGTCTTGGTGTTCATGGGAGCTTGGGTCGCCTGGGCGGGAAGGGCCCAGCCGATGACTCCTTGAACGAACACGCGGCCCCGGGCGGACGAGGCGCGCAGAATTCCCCAGGGAAAAGGGGCAAATTCCTGCTTCGGCGGGCCCAGCTCGGTGGCATTCGCGTTTGTGGGGCGGTGGTCCGGCCGACGGGTTTCGGTCTGCAGCCCGGTTGCCCCTTGGACCCCGGCGACGGCGCCCGCCTTGCCGCTCGCGTCGCCGGCCGATCACCTCAGGGCCCTGACGCCGGCTCGGGGCGGGTCGCCGCGCCGCCCGGCCTCCCCAGGGCCGCTCGCCAGGGCTGCTCCCAATTGCCGACCAACCCCTGGGTCCACCGGGCGGATCCAGGGCCCGTGCCCGGCCTCCCGAGGGGCCTCGAACCGGCGGCGGGGGGCATCCGCGGCCCGCCCTGCCGCGGCGGGCCAGGGCCCCGCTCGGTTTCCGGGGCTTGTCGCTCCCTGACAGGAGCAGAGGATTCCGCCCTGGGGCGCTCCCTGCAACGGCGGATCGCCTTCCTCGGGGGGGCGGAGCGGCGCGGAACAGCCCTTCGGCGTGGCCCCCTGGTTCCCGGGGTGCCCGCCCGAGGGACGGGCGGGCGGCCAGGCAAGCCCGGTCGGCCGCGCTCCGCCACGGACCGCGATGGGCTGCCTCGCTGGCCTTCCGAGGGCCCAGCCGCCCTCCCGGCTGGAGGGATCAGGCGGGCAGCCGGTACAGCCCTCCCGGCGCCCGCACCACGCGGCCGTCGAGCTCGAGCTCGCTGAGCAGCGCCAGGCACTCCGAGAGGCCCGTGCCCGTGCGCTCGGCGAGCTCCTCCGCCCGCAGCGTCTCACCCAAGAGCCCTGCCAGAAGACGCTCCCTGCGCGCATCCAAGGGCATCCGGGAGGCCGCCTCGGGCGCGCGCCCCGCCTCGATGCCCAGGGCCTCCAGGACCTGGGCGGGCTCCTCGAGCAGGGCGGCCCCTTCCGCGATCAAGCGGTGGCAGCCGCGCGCCATGGGCTGATCGACCCGTCCCGGCAGGGCGAACACGGCCCGGCCCTGCTCGCTGCCCCAGTGGGCGGTGATCAGCGACCCGGACCGGAAGGCCGCTTCGATCACCACCACGGCCCCCGAGAGGGCCGCGATCAGGCGATTGCGCAGCGGAAAGTGGTGGCGCGCCGGCGGGGTGCCGGGCTCGTACTCCGAGATCAGCAGCCCCTCCGTGGCCAGGCGATCGCTGAGCGCTCCGCTCGGCCAGGGGCGGTCGACCCCGCAGCCCAGCACCGCCAAGGTCTCGCCGCCGCCTTCGAGCGCCGCCCGATGGGCGATCTCGTCGATGCCGCGCGCCAGGCCGGAGACGACCAACACGCCGGCCCGTGCGAAGGCCCGCGCGAAGCGCTCGGCTTGGCTTTGCCCATAGGGCGTGGGCGAGCGCGTGCCGACCACGGCGACCCGCGGTCGGCGTGCCAAGAGCTCGCGTCGGCCGCGCAGCCACAGCTCGCGGGGCGCCGGTTGCAGGCCTTCGAATTCCGTGGGCCAAGCGGCGTCGGCCGGGGTCAGATGGATCGTGCAGCGCATGCTCCTTGAGACCGGAGCTGGCCGCTTCGGTTTCGCAGACGCTTCGTTCCGCGCCCTCGAGCCCGCTGCGCCGGCGCCTGGCCCACAGCTCCTGGGGACGGGGGCGCCGACTGTTTGGTCAGCGCCTGAGCTTGCCAGCGTCCCGCCCCTGGGCGCGGCAGGGCCGCTGCTCGCTGCCGGGGGTCGGTCGTGGTCCAGGTTCAAGCCGCGGGCAGTCCCCCGCGCCGGCTGCAGCCTCGACGAGCCCTGCGCCGCAACGCCGCAGGTCGCGGCCGATTCCAGAGGCCCAGGCGCTGGCGCGGGGATCCTGCCGCGCCGCGCCTGGACCGATCACGACTCGCTGCGTTTGCCCCCGCCGTCGCCGTCTCCGCCGCCTTTGCCGCCCTTGCCTTCGCCGTCACCTTCGCCGTCCTCGCCGCCGTTGCCTCGGGCGCCTTCGCGGCCTTCCCAGTAGGTCTGCCAGGGGTTCGCGAGCTGGCGCTCGAGCTCCGGTTCTTCGCTCGCCACGTGGAAGCTCTTGCGGTTCTTGTTCCACCAGGCCTGCCAATCGCGCCGGTCGAGCCCCAGGTCCTGTCCGGTCAGCACCGCCAAGGCCAGGCGGAACTCGGCGCGGTACGGGGAGTTCCCCTGTCCCTGGCCTTTGCCCGCCCCCGGCAGGATCGGGGCCCGGTGCACCATGTCCAGCAGTGCCTCCAGGGCGCGGTCGCTGCGCACGCGCCCGAACGCCAGGATGCAGGCGCGGGTGGTCTGGGGTTTGCCCGTCTTGAAGGCCGCCTTCGAGAACAGGGTCAGGTTGGCTTCGCGTCCGTAGCGTGCGATCGCCCGCAGCAGGCCCGCGCAAAGGCGGTCGTCGTCGTCGAGCTTCTTGGCGCGCTTGTGCAGCCGCAGGAGCTCCGCGAGAGCCGGCTCGAAATCCATCCGGCCGAGGGCGTCCAGGGCCGCCAGGGCGACCTCGGGGACCTCGTGGGACGTGGCCTTGGCGATCGCCTCCACCAGTTCGGGGGCCAGCACGGCGCGGGCGGCTTCGAGGGCGGCGATCTGGTCCTCCGGTGCGGTCTGTGCCAGCCCGGCGGCCAAGGCGGCCAGGGCCGCTTGGACCTCCGCTTTGGTCGGTGGCACCCGCTCCGCGGGCTCGGGTTCGGGCGCGGGCGGCGGGCTGGGGGGCAGCTCGGGCTTGGGCGGCTCCTGGGGCGGGCAGGCCGCGCTGAGCGGCAGGGAGCAGGCCAACAGACACAGCAGCGAACGCAGCAGGGTGGACATGGGCGGACCTCGGGGGACCTATCGGCGGACGGCGCAGGGCCGCTGCGATGGAACCGGCCAGGGCCTCCAAAGGTTGCGCCCGGGACGCCATCCGAGGCTCTTCGGCCCAGTCCAGAGACGGCCCCGCCAAGCAGAGCGCCCCGGGAACCAGTCCCGGGGCGCTCCCTGGATCCGACTCGACCGGCCCGCCGGGCCGCGCCGGAGTTCAGGTCGCCGAGGCGCCCGCTTCGACCGGCTCCTTGGGCAGCGCGCCGGGCAGCTGCACGAAGCTGAGCTTTTCGGCCAGCTCCGGATCGCCGTCGACGCTGACCTCGACCGGGCGGCTGAGGTCGTAGTGCCCGCGCAACAGGTTCTCCGCCAAGGGGTCCTCGACGAAGCGCTCGATCGCGCGGCGCATCGGACGCGCGCCATAGTCCTCGTGGAAGCCGTTCTTGATCAGGAAGGCCAGGGCCTTGGTGTCGACCTCGAGGTGCAGCCCCTGGGCGGCCACCCGATCGGTGACCTCCTTGAGCTGCAGGTGCACGATGCGCTCCAGGTCCTCGCGGCGCAGCGGGTTGAAGGTGATCACCTCGTCCAGGCGGTTCAGGAATTCCGGACGGAAGTGGCGCTCGACCTCGAACATGATGTCGGCCTTGAGACGCTTCTGGCGCTCTTGCTCGCTCATCTCCGAGCGCGTGCCGCCGAAGCCCAGCGAGGCGCCGGCCTTGAGCAGGTGCGAGCCCAGGTTGCTGGTCAGGATCAAGATCACGTTGCGGAAGTCGATGTGCCGGCCGAACGAGTCGGTCAGACGGCCTTCCTCCATGATCTGGAGCAGCATGTTGAACACGTCGGGGTGGGCCTTCTCGATCTCATCGAGCAGGACCACCGAGTAGGGCCGCCGGCGGACCTTTTCGGTCAGCTGGCCGCCTTCCTCGTAGCCGACGTACCCGGGGGGCGCGCCGACCAGCCGCGAGGCGTTGTGCTTCTCCATGTACTCGCTCATGTCCATGGTGATCACAGCGTCCTCGCTGCCGAACATGAACTTGGCCAGCTGCTTGCACAGGTAGGTCTTGCCCACGCCCGAGGGACCCAGGAACAGGAACGAGCCCATCGGCCGGCGCGGGTCCTTGAGGCCCGAGCGCGAGCGGCGCACCGCGCGGGCGATGGCCTTGATGGCTTCCTCCTGGTTGATCACCTGGCGGCCCAGCTCGGCCTCCATCTGCAGCAGGCGTTCGGCTTCGGCCTTTTCGAGGCGCGTCAGCGGGATGCCGGTCATCTTGGAGACCGTCTCCGCGATCACGTCGGCGTCGACCTTGCCCATCGACTCCTTCTCGGCCTGGCTCTGGCGCCATTCGCTCTGCAGCTCTTCGCGCTTCTTGCGCAGCTGGTACGCCTGATCGCGCATGCGGGCGGCCTTCTCGAACTCCTGGTTCGAGACGGCGCGCTCCTTTTGCCGGTCGAGCTCGTCGATCTGCGCCGAGATCTCGTGCATGTCCGGCGGGGCGACGGTGTTCTTGAGCCGCACCCGGGCCCCGGCCTCGTCCATCACGTCGATGGCCTTGTCCGGGAGGAAGCGGTTGTTGATGTAGCGCGTGGCCAGGTCGACCGACTGGCGCAGGGCCTCGTCGGTGTACTGCACGCGATGGTGGGCTTCGTAGCGATCGCGCAGGCCCTTCAAGATCTCGAAGGCCTCGTCGGGCGTG
>JBIKLM010000557.1:0-2687 GCA_044359835.1 Planctomycetota bacterium | reverse complement strand
GCCTCCTGCCGCACATCGAAGCCTTCCGGACCGACCTCCAGGGCCTGGCGGCCGTGCACCTGCTTGGCCCAGACCAGCGGCGTGCCCGCGGCCAACCCGCACAGCAGCGGCAGATCGCGCCGCTGGCCTTCGTCCAGGGAAAGGCGCCCGAACTCGGCGCCCTCCGGTCCGAGCCGCGTGGTGAAGGCATGCGGCACGCCGCGGCGCGCCAAGGCCGGCGAGCGGTACCAAACCTGTCCGGAAGGCTCACGGCGGCGCTCGAGCATCGAGGCAGCATGGACCGCGCGGCGCGCGGAAACCAGGGCCGGGCCGAGCGCGGGCGCGCCTGGAGATCGCGCGCGGGCCGCTGCGGGCCCTGCGGGGGAGGCTGGCGGCCGACCAGGCCGAAGGGGGTCCGCGTACAGGAGCCGCTGGGGCTCGGATGGCCGCCGCACGGCGGCCTGCGGCTCGCTCCCAGGGAAGACGGGCCCGGGTCGGCGGACCGGCTCCGCAGGGTCAGGGATCGGGCCAGCCGGGCCGCTCCCGATACCTCGGGTGTTCGGAATCCCGCAGCCCCGCGCAGCCGGCCGGCGAGCCCGCTTCCACAGGGACGCGGACCCCGGGCTCGCGCCCCAGCACCGGCCGAAAACCGAGCCACGGCAAGCGGGGACCGGCGCCGCTGCCCAGGCCATCCGGCCGGCCTGCGACACGCGCCTCGGGGCGCCAATCCGCGGACAAACGGTCCGCCCTGGGGCCGAAAGCCCGCCCATCCGGCCATCCGGGGCACCGGACGGGCCTTCCCCAGGGAAGCCCCAGGCTACGCTGGACAACCAATCTCTCTTTGCTCCCATGCCCCGCAGTCCGCAGCCGCTTTCCTCCGCTGTCCCCGCCCGTTTCGACGAAGAGTATGCGCGTGCCCTGCGCGGGCTGCGCTCGGCGCTCGATGCGCTCCTGCGCGCTGCGGGCGGCGACCCCGCGCGTCCGCAGGACCTGTCGCGGCGCTTCGGACTGAACAAGAACCTGGCCTGGAAGGCCTCGCGCCTGGTGGGCTCGGAGGAGCCCTCCGCAGCCCTGCGCTTCATCCCCGGCGCCAGCGGCATGTCGATCCTGCGGCAGCGTTTGGAAGCCGCTGGCGAGACGGCCCTGCACGATTTCGACCGCGCCCTGGCGCGCTTCGACGCGATGCTGGCGCGCCACGCCGGGGACCGCGCCACGCTCGAGATGATGGTCTCGGGAGCGGCCGGCGAAGGGCCCGATCCGGTCGCCCTGCTGCAGAGCCGCCGGCAGGCCTTCCTGGGCAATGCGGCCGTGTTCGGAGTGCAGACCCGCGTGCAGCACGTGGTCTACGCCTTGGGCCCGAGCCGGAGCGCGCCGGGGCACGCCGATCTGGTGCTGGCCATGGGTCTGGTGGACTTCCGGCGCACGCGCTCCGACGCGCGCTGGTTGCTCTCGACTCTGCAGAGCTTCCAGGCCGAAGACGGATCCCTGGCGCTGCCCAACTACGCGTTCCTGGAGGAGCCCGGCACCGATACCGGCGGCGTGCCCCTGCTGCGCGAGTTCTGCTCGATGCCGCTGCCCAAGGTCGAAGTGCGGCGCTACGAAAAAGAGCTGCGCTACGAGCTGCCCGGCGGGGCGATCGGCAATCAAAGCCGCCAGACCTGCTATTTCGGCGTGATGAACCGGGCCGCGGGGCCGAGCACCTCGAGCGAGCCCGGCGCTCAATGCGAGCTGGCCACCAACCTGCTCACGCCCGCCGAAATCCTGCAGTTCGATCTGCTGATCGACGAGCGCCTGGCCTGGCCCGCGGCGCCGACCGCCGGCCTGTACGGGCGCATGGATGGCCGGCCGCCCTACGGCGCGGAGGAGCGCATCGGCCGCAATCTGTGCTTGACCGAGCGGCCGTTGGATCTGGGGCTCGGGCTCGAGGGCTTGACCTCCTCGCACGTGGCGCGCTGCCGCGAGCTGATCGGCGACGTGCTGCAACGCTCGGGCATGGAATCCCAGCACTGCCGCACCTGGCGCCTGACCCTGGCCTATCCGCCCTCGCCGGCGACCTTCATCCTGAGCGTCGAGCTGCCGCGGCCCTGATCGGCCCGCCCCGCGCAGCGACAGGCGAGCTGCGCGCGGGACGCGCCAGGCCGGCGACCCCGCTGCTTTCCTTGGGGGTCTGCGGAACGAGCCGCTCGGGCTGCATCCGAACGGGAGCACGGCGGCGCTCGAGGCCGCGCTGACAGGCCGGTAAACGATCGACTCGGGCTAAGCCCGAGCAGTCAGACCAGCCTGACAGCAGCTCGGGAGGCGGGCGCCGCAACGGCTCGGGCGCGGCGCTCGATCGGGCGCCGTTGCACGGGGCGGCGCCGCTCAGGTGGCGCAGGAGCCCGGACCGCGCGGGTCGCCGCACGAGCCGCAGGGACCCGAGGCGAAGGCGCCGTCGCTGCCGGCGAAGGGGCTCGAGCCCGGGGAGCTCCCGGAGGCCTTGGGCGAGGCGAAGGTCGAGAACTGCTTCTCGGCGCTGTGCCCCTGGCAGCTCGGACAGGTGGGCTGCTCGGCGCCGAAAAGCAATTCGGTGAAGGGGGTCTCGCAGGACTTGCAGACGAACTGGTAGATCGGCATGGCTCGGGCGGTGGGGAGCGGAATTCTACGCCGTGCGGGCGGCTCCCGTGGTCTCCCGGACGGCCGCTGTGGGCCCCGCGCCGCCAGGGGAGCGG
>JBIKLM010000558.1:0-2687 GCA_044359835.1 Planctomycetota bacterium | reverse complement strand
CCAAGACCGTGAACAGCACCAGGGCCAGGATCAGCAGGGGGCGGCTGGCGCTCACTCGAGGAAGCGCTCCTTGAGGCGTCGTTGCGTCTCGGGCAGCCGGCGGCCGACCTCGGCCCAATCGACCGGCATCAGCTTGAGCCCGGTGAGATCCAGGACGTGGGCCGGCCGCGGCACGCTGGCGCGCACCGGGATCTGCGCGGAGTCGCCGGCGGCCAGCTCGGCCTCGACGGCTTCGGAGAGCAGGAAATCCACCAGCCGGCGCGCGTTCTCGGGGTGCGGCGCCTGGGCCAGGATCATGACCGTGTTGGGGATCAGCAGCAGGCCCGGGTCGTCGCTGCCCTGGTCGGGAACGATGCGCTCGACCGGATAACCCTGCACCTCGGCCACGCGCAGGTCATCGGTGTCCGTGTAGCCCCAGACCAGCTCGCCGCGGCCCACGTTGGTCATCAGCGGCCCGTTGCCGCTGGGCAGCGAAAGCTTGCCGGCGCGGTTGAGCTCGACCAGCCGCTCGCACAGCGGCCCCCAGCGCTCGGGGCCCCACAGGACCTCCAAGGCCGCCAGGTGGGTCAGGGTCGTGCCGGTCAGGGGCCGGGCGATGGAGCCCCCGGGGAAGCGCTCGGGGTCGAGCAGGTCCGAGAGCCCCCGCGGCCGGGGGGCTTGGCCGAGTTTGTCCGTGTTGACGATCAGGATCCGGCCGCGGGCGGCGAAGCCGGTCCAACGCCGCTCGGGATCGCGGAAGGACTCCGGGATCGACTTGGCCGCCGGAGAGTCGTAGACCGCCAGGAGGCCTTCGTTGGCCAGGGCGATCGTGTTGGCCACCTCGTTGTTCCAGAACACGTCGCAGCGCGGGGCGCGGGCCTCCTCGCGCAGGCGCGCCACCAGCCCGACGGTCTTCGAGGCCTCGGTGTCGAACTCGAGGCGCACCTCCAGGCCGGTCTCGCGGGCGAAGCGCTGCAGGATGGCCTCGGAGTGCACCTGATCGACCGAGGTGTAGACGACCAGATCCGGGGTGCGCCCACAGGCGCACAGCGCCAGGGCCAGGAGCAGGGGCCGGAGCCAGGCGGCGCCGTGCGGACGGCCCGAGGGGTGAGGGGAGGGCATGGTGGGTGGGCGGAGTGGGGCAGATGGCCGTTCGGCGGTGCGGGTCCGCTCGCAAGGGCCGTGCCGAGCCGCTGACCCTACCAAGCGGAGGCCGGCGCGCCCCTGGATCGTTATCCTGCTGGGCCTTCGGGGACCCCCATGTTCCCGGACCCACCCAGCTTTTGACTCGGTCCTCCGCCGACCCGCTCCCACCGACGATGTCCGTGCCCCTGACCAGCCGCATGTCCCAGCTCGGGACCGAGTCCGCCTTCGACGTCCTGGCACGGGCGCGCCGCTTGGCCGCCCAGGGCAAGGACATCATCAACCTGGGCATCGGCGCCCCCGATTTCCGGACGCCCGAAAACATCGTCGAAGCCGGCGTGCGCGCCCTGCGCGACGGCTATCACTTCTACACTCCGGCCAAGGGCCTGCCCGAGCTGCGCCAGGCCGTGGCGGACGACATCCAGCGCTGGCGCGGGGTCCAGGTCGATCCGGAGAACATCGTCATCGTGCCCGGCGGCAAGCCGACGATGACCTTCGCCATGCTGATGTTCGGGGAGCCGGGGACCGAGATCCTCTATCCGAATCCGGGCTTCCCGATCTACGAGTCGATGATCAAGTTCAGCGGGGCCAAGGCCGTGCCGATCCCGCTGCTCGAATCCAAGGGCTTCAGCTTCGACGCCGACGAGGTCCTGAGCCTGATCACCCCGCGCACGCGGCTCTTGATCGTCAACACGCCGGCCAATCCGACCGGCGGCATCGTGCGCCGCGAGGAGCTGGCCAAGCTGGTGGCCGGCCTCGAGAAGCACCCCCAGGTGGCGGTGCTGTCGGACGAGATCTACGCGCGCCTGATCTACGACGGCGAGCGCCACGCCAGCCTGCTCGAATTCGAATCGATCCGCGATCGCCTGATCGTGCTGGACGGCTGGAGCAAGACCTTCTCGATGACCGGCTGGCGCCTCGGCTGGGGCCTGTGGCCCAAGCAGTGGGCCGCCGCCGCCGAGCGCCTGCAGATCAACTCGACTTCCTGCCCCTCGGCGCCGGTCCAGGTGGCCGCGATCGAGGCCCTGCGCGGCCCGCAGGATTCGGTCGAGCGCATGTGCCGGGCCTTCGACGAGCGCCGCAAGCTGATCGTGCGCGAGCTCAACTCGATCCCGGGCTTTTCCTGCGTGATGCCCAAGGGCGCCTTCTACGCCTTCCCCAACATCACCGGCACGGGCATGAGCTCGTCGAAGATGCAGGACTACCTGCTCAACGAAGCCGGCGTGGCGGTGATCTCCGGCACCAGCTTCGGGCAGTTCGGCGAGGGCTTCATCCGTTTCAGCTACGCGGCCAGCAGCGAGCAGATCAGCGCCGCCTTGGCGCGCATCCGCCAGCTGCTGCAGCCCTCGCGAGCCTGAGGCGCGGGCCGGCCGAGCCCCTGGGGCTCGAGGCCGCTGACAGGCTGAGAAACAATCGACTCGGGCGGTGCCCGAGCAGACCTACCAGCCTGTCAGCATGCCTTTGGGCCGCCATCCGGCGGCCGCAGAGGCTGGGATCGACGCTGCGCGCCGATTTTTTCCCAGCCTCTGACAGCAGGCTGAGAAAAAGACGCGGCCGCGCCAACC
>JBIKLM010000556.1:0-2690 GCA_044359835.1 Planctomycetota bacterium | reverse complement strand
CCCGAGGCCCCGCTTGGCGAGCCTGGAGCAGGCCCAACGGGAGCACATCGAGCGCGCCCTGGAGCTGTGCGGCGGCCGCATCGAAGGGCCTGCGGGGGCCGCCCGCCTGCTGGTCATCAACCCCCACACCCTGCGGGCGCGCATGCGCAAGCTGGGCATCGATTGGCAGCGGTTTCGCGGAGTCTGACCTGGAACGCGGCCGCGCGGTCCTGGGCTCGCGAGCGCTTCGTTCGGCCTCGTCCCGAGCAGTGCCGAGGGCTCGCCACGCAAGTGTAGGCCTGCTCCGGATGCCGAATCCCCGCGCGCTCGCGCTGATTGCAGGCCAGCGGGGTCCGCGGCCGGCTGCAGCGAACGACGTCGCGGCTCAAAGCTTCCGCGGGTCGATCGAAGCGGCCCCGCTGCGCCGAAAACCCGGCTCAACTCCAGCGCGGAGGCCGAGGGTGAGCGGTCGCCCGGCGTCCGCTCTAGTCCGCGCTGCCGAGCCGGTCCGGAACGGCGCGCAGCTTGGCTTCAATCGCGCAGGCGATAGCCGACGCCGCGCACGGTCTGGACCAGGTCGCCGTGGGGGCCGAGCTTCTTGCGCACCGAGCTGATGTGCACGTCCACGTTGCGGTCGAGGATGATGCTCTCGCCGGCGGTGATGCGATCGGCCAGTTCGCCGCGGGTGTAGACCCGGCCCGGGCGCGATCCGAGGGTCCACATCAAGCGGAATTCGGCGCGGGTCAGCTCGACCAGCTCGCCGTCGAGCAGGAACTCGAAGCGCTCGCTGTCGATCACCATCGGGCCGATCTCGATGCGCGTCGAGGCCTTGCCATTGGTCGCCACGGGCGCCCGCTCGCTGCGCCGGAGCACGGCCCGGACCCGGGCCAGGAGCTCCTTGGGGCTGAAGGGCTTGGTCAGGTAATCGTCGGCCCCCATCTCGAGGCCCAGCACCACATCGGTCTCCTCGCCCTTGGCGGTCAGCATCACGATCGGGATCTCGGAGGTGCCCGTGGACCCGTCGCCCTGCTTCAGCATGCGGGTCAGCTCGAGGCCGCTCATGCCGGGCAGCATCAGGTCGAGCAGCAGCAGATCCGGCGGTGAATGGCGCACCTGGGTCAGGGCCGCCTTGCCATCGTCGACCCCGCGGGCCTTGAATCCTTCGCGCTGGAGCAGCTGCACCAGCAGATCGCGGATATCCGGCTCATCCTCGACGACCAGGACGCTGCGTTGAGACATTGGGGGGGGGCGGCCCGAGTGGCAAGGCCGATGGGTGGGGAGGCTAGGAGCCCTTTGCCAAGAATCGGTCAAGGGACGGCTTGCTTCTCCCCGCGCCCCACGGTCGCCGCACTTCGCCCAGGAACTCGACTTTCCGCCCGCCCCGGGGCCCTGCGAGGCGGGTCACCCCAGCCACCTGGATCCCGCACCTCGAGCCAGATCCGCGCAGCGCCGATCCGAGGGGAACTGGCTGCCCGCTGCCAGCTGCGGGTCCGGCTCACGGACCCGCGCAGCGGCTCGGGCAGGGCTCGGGCCACACCCGGCCGGCCATCAGCGCGGCGCGAAGGCGAACAGATGCGGCCGCTCGAGGGCCGGAGCCAGATCCGCGCGGATCTGGTACGTGCGCACGCTCCACAGGTCCCGGAACACGCGATAGGCCAGGGCGGTCTGGTCGAGGTAATCGACGCCGCTCGAGCCCCCGGTGCCCACGCGCCGGCCGATCACGCGCTCGACCATGCGCGCGTGGCGCTGGCGGAAGATGACCAGGTGCTGCTCGAGTTCGATCATGGCCTCGACCAGCGCGTGGGGCCAGGCCAAGAGCGGCAGGTGGCAATAGGTCAGGATGAACAGCAGGGCCGCCCGGCGGCGGCGGCGGGCCGGGCCATCGCCGTCCTTGGGCTGCAAGAACTCGAGCAGCGAGCGCTTCTCGTTGCCGTAGCGTTCGGCCAGCTTGCGCTCGTCCTCGGGGGTGCGCACCAGGATGCGCGCGGCCTGATGGGAGGCGTCGACCTGCAGGGCGTGGGCCGCGGCATAGCGGCCCAAGAACCGATCCAGTTCGTGCTCGGCGTGGGCATGCTCGGGACCGACCCCGTCGATCGGCGTGCGATGCAGCCAGGCATCGAAGGCCTCGCGCAGGCTCGGGCGATCGGCGCGCGTGCGGTTGACGCGCTCGAGGGCCGGCGAGTTGGCGCCGCCGTGGGCCCGCAGGGCGTCCAGATAGCTGCCCTCGAGCCCCAGGCCGATGCGCTCTTCGTCCGGCAGGCCCAGCAGGATCTCCATCTGGCGCATCTGGGCGCTCTGGAAGCCGCTGGCGGGCATCAGCTTGTCGCGGAAGGCCAGGTAGGCGCGCGTGGTCAGCGTCTCCATGACCTCGAAGTGATCCACGCAGCGGCGCAGGATCGTGCTGGCCCGGCGCGCGCCGCCGACGGCCTCCGCCATGCGCGCGTCATCGACCGGCTGCTTGAGCAGGTTGCGCAGGCTGGTCAGCTCGCGCAGCAGCAGCTTGAACCACAGCTCGTAGACCTGGTGGACGGTGATGAACATCACCTCGTCGTTGGAGAGCTGGGCCTCGTCGCACTCCAGACCGCCTTGCAGGCTGAGCAATTCTTCGACGCGGATGTACTCCCAATAGTTGGGCTGGGACGGGCTGGCGGTCATGGGGGGGCTTCGGCCGGCGGGGATTCGGCGCACGCCGGTTGCCGGCGGAAGGCGGC
>JBIKLM010000555.1:0-2695 GCA_044359835.1 Planctomycetota bacterium | reverse complement strand
CGCTTGGCGGGCGGCGGCGCCACGGCGCAGGAGCTCGATTTCTATTGGACGCGGCTGCTGACCGAGTTCAACCGCATCCGCCTGGGCGTGATCCTGGGCGAAGACGACCTGGACGGCGACCAAAACCGCGTCTATCTGCAATTCACCGCCTTCATCGGCACCCACGCCCACGGCCTCAACTGGTGATCGCAATGCGCTCTGCCGATCGAATCCTCCGCCAGCTGCGGCCCTGGGGCCTGCTCGGCCTGCTGCTCGCCGCGGTCCTCGCTGCGCCCCGCGCCGCCGCAGCCCAGACCCCGCCGATCGGGCCGCCCGGGCCCCTGGCGCGGTCCGCCGAGCCGCCCAGCGTGCCGCCGCGCTCGAAGCCCCTCGAGGTCCTGGTCACGATCCCGGACCTGGCCGACTTCGCGCGCCAGTTGGGCCAGGAGCGCGTGCTCGTGCACTCCCTCGCCGAGGGCATGGAAAACATGCACGCGGTGCTGCTGCGGCCCTCCGATCTGGTCAAGGCCGGCCGCGCCGAGCTGTTCATCGAGATCGGCCTGTCGCTCGAGCACTCCTTCGTGCCCGGGCTCCTGGAGGCCGCCAACAACCCGCGCATCAAGCCCGGCAAGCCCGGTTTCGTGAACGCTTCGCAGGGCTGGCGGCCGATCGAGGTGCCGGCCGTGCTGACCCGCGACGCGGGCGTCGACATCCACCCCGATGGGAATCCCCACTGGAACCTCTCCCCGGACGCGGGGCCGCACCTGGTCGAGAAGGTGCTCGGCGGGTTGTGCGCCGTGGATCCGGCGGGCGAGCCGCTGTATCGCTGGCGCGCGGAGGGGCTGCTCGAGCGCCTGACCGCGGCGCGCGAGCGTTGGCGGCGGGCCGAGGCCCTGCTCGCCGGGCGCGCGCTGGTCTGCTACCACCGCGACGTGTCCTACCTGGCGCTGTCCTGCGGGCTCTCGATCGCCGGCACGATCGAGCCCAAACCCGGCGTGCCGCCCAGCCCGGCTTCGATGGGCCAGCTGGTGGCGCAGATGCGCGAGCAGCAGGTGCCCGTGATCCTGACCGGCAAGTGGTCCAACAACAACTTCACGCGCTTCGTGGCCAAGGAGAGCGGGGCGCGGATCGTCGAGATCCCGCTGATGGTCGGCGGCGAGCGCGGCGCGGAGACCTGGATCGACCTGCTGGACCTCCTGCACCGACGCCTGCTCGAAGCCTACGGGCTGGCGCTCGACGAGGGCGCATGAGCCCGTCCCAGCAGGCGGCGGAAGCGGCCCTGGGCGCGCCCTTGCTGGCGCTGCGCGGAGCTGCGCTCGGTTATCCGGGGCGCCTTGTCGCGCGGGACGTGGATCTGGCGGTGCACCCCGGCGATCGCATCCTGATCCTCGGGCCCAATGGCTCCGGCAAGAGCACGCTGTTGCTCACGCTGCTCGGGCTGCTGGCGCCCCTGGCCGGCGAACGCTGGGTCCGAGCGCTGCCGCGGGCCCAGGGTGCGCCGCTGCTCGGCTACGTGCCGCAGCACTTCGAGGTCGATCCGGTCTACCCGCTTGCGGTGCTCGACCTGCTGCTGTTCGGGGCTCTGCATCTGCCGCGCCGCGAACGGCGCGCGGCCTGCGCCGCCGCGCTCGCGGAGGTCGGCCTCGCGGAGCTGCTCGAAGCGCCGCTGGCGCGTTTGTCCGGCGGGCAGCGCCAGCGGGCGCTGATCGCGCGCGCCCTGATCGCGCGGCCCGCCGCGCTGCTGCTCGACGAGCCCTTCAGCAACGTCGATCTCGAGGCCGAAGCGGCCCTGCTGCGCTTGTTCCGCGGGCTGTCCGAGGCCGGCCTGGCGGTCTTGTGGGTCACCCACCACGCCGAGGCCTCCCGGGCGCTCGCCGGCCAGGTCTGGCGCTGCGAAGGCGGCCGCGTGCAGGTCGAGCCGAGCGGGGCCTGACCCGCGCCCGCCGCCCATCGATGCACCCGGATGGGGCCGCGGACGGTCCGGCCGGGGGTGCCGACTCGAGCCTCCGTCCGAGAAACTCCCCGAGGCCCCCGAATCGGAGCCCGGCACTCCAGCGGAGCGGCCTTGATCCGCACCGCGAGGGCTGCCTCTGCTTCGCCCCGAGAATCCACCCGCATCGCCCCGGGTGGTCCCCCGGAATCTCCGCCGGAATCGCGGCGATCGGCGCCCCGCCCTTTGAGTCTCCGCGCGACACCCGGTCCGAAACCGAAGCTGGGGCTCTGGGCTCACCAGGGCATCCCCGGACCCAGGCCCGGGGGGACCTTTTTGCTCCAACTCCGATCTGTGATGGGAAACCGCGCGGCGGCGGCCGCTCGAGCGCATCCTCGGGACCGGGGCACCGCGAGCCGGCCGCGGAGGCCCGGCTGCTAGGCTCTGGCCGCCAGGCTTCGGTCCGGCTGCCCTGCCTGTGTCGCACCGCTCCGCGCTCTGGACCATGGTCCTCGTGACCCTGCTGTGGAGCACGGCGGGCATCGTCACGCGCCAGCTCGAGCGCGCGCAGGGCCTGGAGGTGACCTGCCTGCGCAGCGCCTTCAACGCGGCCTTCCTGGTGCTGATCCTGAGCGCGCTGCGCGGGCCGCGCGGGCTGTGGCGCGAGCTCGCGCGCGGCGGTCCGGCCCTGTGGGGCTCCGGGCTGTGCTGGGCGGTGATGTTCACGGCCTTCATGTGGGCCTTGACCTTGACCAGCGTCGCGAACGTGCTCGTGACCCTGGCCGT
>JBIKLM010000554.1:0-2696 GCA_044359835.1 Planctomycetota bacterium | reverse complement strand
GAGCAGGAAGCGCAGCTCGCGCAGGGGGGTGCTGAGCGTGAAGGGCTCGCGGTCATGGGGCTCGACGTCCATCTTGACCTCGATCGAGCGAGCCAGTTCGAGGGCCCGGCCGCTGGCGCTGAAGGGCTGGCCCGTGCCGACGCGCTCCAGGCTGGCGAAGGTCTGGCGCAGGTGGCGCAGGGCGTGGCGCGGATCGCGCTCGAAGCGCTCGTCGCGCTCGCGGCGGTCGTAGTCGACCCGGCCGCTTTCCACGTCGCGCAGGAAGCACAGGTACAGGTCGTGGATGTGGCGGAAATGGCTGCCCGCGCCGTGGTGCACCAGGCCGACCGGCGCCAGGGCGTACAGCGCCTCGTGGACCTGGTCGACCCCCAGGCGCTCGATCACGTCGATCCCCTGCTGCAGCACCGCCAGGTTCTGCCACAGCACCGCCGGGGCCCCCAGGACCCCGCCACGCGATGGCCCCGTGCCAACCGGGCCCCTGTCCCCCTCCGGGAGGCCCTGGGGAGCGGCGCTGCCTGCGCCGCTCAAGTGGTCGGCTTGAAGATCGTGTGCACTGCGTGCCATAGGCGGTCGGCGAGGACCTTACGGTCGGGGTCTTGCAGGGTGTCTGGCCCGAAGCGGACCTCGACCTCGAAGCGGGGGAGCCTCAGGAGGCCGAGAATATGCCCCCCGAAGGTCATTCCCCCCCACCAGCAGATGGATTCGGAGGCGGGAGGGTGCCCTTCCGGGGAACGGTAGGTTATGGCCGCGTAGGCCACCGGCAGGCCGGCGGAGCTGGCCGGGGCCAGCAAAGAGGGCCGAAAAGGTAACAACTCGGCCCCCGGGCTGCTGGTGCCTTCCGGGAACAGCACCACGCTGCTGCCGGCCGCCAATTCACGCCCGATCCACTGGGCCACCTCGGGCAGGTCGCGCTTGCGCTCCCGATCGACGAAGATCGTGCCCGCGGCGCCGGCCACGGTGCCCATCAGGGGCCAGCCCTTGACCTCGGCCTTGGAGACGAAAATCGAGGGGAACAGCGAAGCCAACACCGGGATGTCCACGTAGCTGAGGTGGTTCGAAACCACCAGGCAGCCGCCGGGCGGCAGGCCCTCCGCGCGCACCCGACCGCCCAGGCACTGCAACGCTGTCCGAGCCCAGATTTGGATGGTCCGATTGCGCCAGGCGGTGAAGCGGCGCTTGGGTACCAGGGGTCGCAGCGCCACGTAGTAGGCGAACAGGCCGGAGGTGGTGCTCACCAAGGCCGAGAGGCGCAGGACCAGGCGCACCTGACCCAGGGTCCAGCTGACGGGGCCCTGGAGCGGCTGGGGCGAGGCCTCGGGGGCGGGGGGGGCGGCGGGCTCGACCATGGGCTCGTTCAAGCCTGCCAAAGGGGGTACCCCTCGGGCCAGAGCCCCGCGCGGCGCGATGGGCTGCCCGAAGGCCGAACTCACGGCGCCATTCCCCGGGGGTTGGGAAGGTCCGCCCGAGGGCGCGCGGAGGGTCCGATCCAGGGCTTGGGAGCCGCGGCCAGCGCCAGCCCCGGCCGTCAGACCAGCAGGCGCACCAGCTTGGGGTCGAGCTGGCGCTGGTCGAACAGCACCAGGAAGTCGACCGTGCCGAACTCTCGGTCCAGGGCCGGGGCACCGCAGACCTTGACGCCGTAGCGCAGGTAGCTGCCGAAGAGCTGCGGCAGCGCGAAGGCCTCGACCTCCTGGGCAGTGGGCGGCGCGCCGCTGCAGAGGTAGTCCGGGCGGGCGCGCACGCGCAGGTCCGGTCGCAGAGCGCCGCGTTCTTCGAGCCAGCGGGCGCAGATCAGGCCATCGCGGGGATCGCGGCTGGTCAGCGAGCAGCAGCCGAACAGGTAGCGCCGGCCCGAAGCGCTCAAGGCCCCGTAGATGCCGCGCCAGAGGGCGAACAAGGCCTTGCTGTGGCGGTGGTTGCGATGGATGCAGGCGCGGCCCAGTTCGATCGAGCGCTCCAGAATCTCCGCGGGCAGGTCGGACAGCACGTACTCCTGATCGCAGTACCAGCCGGCGCCGGCCAGCGCCATGGGCTGGTCTTGCAGGCGATAGGTTCCTACGACCGAGCCGTCGTCGCGGTCCTTGAGGACCAGGTGCACACAGTGGGCGTCGAAGGGATCGCGATCGAGGCCGGTGGCCTTGGAGGACTCGAGCCCTTCGCCGAGCTCCAGATTGAAGACCTCGAAGCGCAGGCGCATGGCCGCTTCGATTTCGGCCGGCGTGCGGGCGATCTCGACGCGATAGCGCGACTCTTCCACGCTGAAGTCGCCCAGCTCGCGCAGCGAGCGGGGGGAGGAAGCCATCGAGGCAGACGTGCTGGTGTTCACGGCGAGCGCGGGCGGCTTGGAGGGTCGTCGGACGTTAGGATCCTAACGCAGGCGGCAAGCCCCCATTTGCGGGGAAGTGCACGCTGCGGCGGGCTGTCGCAGCCGAGCCCGCAGGACAGCGGGGAGCTGCAAAGGCGCCGAGGGAAGCGCAATGGGGCATCCTTGACGCCCTGGACCCTCCCATCGGCACGGCGCGCAAAGCGCGGGCTCGGACCCCGAAAAAAGCGCCTTTAGAGCGCGTGAAGGTTCGACGAAGGCGGCGCCGGCGGCCCACGGGCGAAAAATATGCAAATCCAGCGGCTGGTCCCCACACCGGGAGCCGACGCCGAGGCCGGTCCGCACTCTCCGACCGGGGCAGGCCGGTTCCGTG
>JBIKLM010000553.1:0-2704 GCA_044359835.1 Planctomycetota bacterium | reverse complement strand
AGACAGCCCGTGAAGTGGTCGCTCAGCTTGGGGTCGTCGATGCGGTGCTTGCCCACAATTCGATTGTATGAGCAATTGTATATGCACGCGATGGGGTTTCTGGGTGCCCGCAGGGGCCGCCGAAGGCAGGCAATGACGCCCGCGTCCGGAGGTCACCCCTGCAAAAATGCATGGCTGGCATGTATGGCTGGGGCTTGCGCTGCGTGAGCCGGACGCTGGAGGATCACGGCTCTCCTGGCGAGGCCGGCGCCCGAGCGACCTTCAACCCGCACTACCCGGATCTGGAGCGCCGGATCGGCGAGTTCCTGAGCGTGGTTGACGGTCGACACGTCGAGGCAGCGGCGCCGCACCGGAGCAAGCCATAGGCCGGGCTCAGCGGCCCATCACGCACCCACTTGACCCATCGGAGCCGAGCATGGAACAACGTGACCCCTCCAACGACGACAACCCCCCATCCAGCCGGCTGTTTCTGGCGGCTGGGCTGGTCCTGCTCGTCCAGGGATTCAGCATCTTCGCGCCCATGGCTGTTCTCGGCAGCGCGATCCAGTGGCCGGACAGCCTGGACTATCCGCCTTCGAAGATGCTGCCGCTGCTGCGGGAGCAGCTCGACGCCGTGCGCCTGGGCTACGGGCTCTACCTGGGCTACTCGCTGCTCTTCCTCGTGACCGGCGTCCTGACCGTGCGCCTGGCGGCCCGGCGCGGCCCGCTCGGGGCGCTGGCGCTCATCGCCATCGGTGCGGCCGCGGTCTCGGCGCTGGCGCGTGCGATCGGCATCCTGCGCTGGCTGACCGGCAGCGTGGTGCTGGCCGAGGCCCATGCCGCCCCCGGCCTGTCGGCGGATGGACGCGCGGCCATCGAGGCCGTGCAAGCCGCCGTCAACGCCTGGGGCGGCGCCGTCGGGGAGATGCTGGGCGTCGCAGCCTTCGCCGCGATCTGGGCCATCGCGACCAGCCTGCTGATCCTGCGCGACAGGCAGTTGCCGACCTGGGCGGGCCTGACGGGGCTCGTGGTCGGCGGCCTCGTCGCCTTGCCTGCCCTCGAACTCTTCGGCATGACGCCGCCCGTCTCGATCGTGGTGTCCACGACGGCGATCCAGCTCTGGTTCATGGCGCTCGGGGGCCTGTTCCTCTGGCGCGCCCTGCGCCGGCCCGTGTGAGTGGGCCTGCCATGGCGGTCAGGCGACTCGAGATCCGGCACTTCGGCGGTCCCGAGGTCATCCGGCTGGTGGAGGATGCGGCCCTGCCCGATCCTGCCGCGGGCGAGGTGCGCATTCGGGCCGAGGCGTCGAGCCTGGTCTTCACCGACATGCTGATCCGACGCAACCTCTACCCGGTCCTCAAGCCGACGCTGCCTGTGACCCTTGGCTACGACGTCGTCGGCCGCATCGACGGCGTCGGCCTGGGCGTCACGCGATGGCGCATCGGCGACCAGGTGGCCGACCTGGTTCAGATCGGGGGCAACGCGACCCATCTGGTGCGCCCGGCTGCCACGCTCGTCCAGGTGCCCGAAGGGCTCGACGCGACCCAAGCGGAGCCGCTGATCCTGAGCTACATGACCGCCTACCAGGCGTTGTTTCGCGAGGCCCAGGTGCGCCCGGGCGATCCGGTGCTGGTGTACGGCGCCAGCGGCGCCGTGGGCCTGGCCGCGCTCGACCTGTGCCGCGCCTTCGGGCTGCCCGTGGTCGGTGTCGCCTCGGCGCGCAGGCAGCAGGCCGTGACCGGTCTGGGCGCGGCATTCGTCGCCTACGACGAGGCCGATGCCGCCGGGAATCTGGACCGCCTGGCGCGTGATTTCAACGGCTTCCAGGCCATCGTCGATGCCGCCAGGGGAGAGGCGCTCTCCTCGGTGTTGGCGCGCCTCGCGCCGAGCGGGCGACTGGTTGCGCTGGGCTTCAGTGCCCCGTTCCGCCACGCCTACCGCGCCGGCCGCGCACAGCCAGGCGTGCTGGCGCGGCTCGGCTTTGCCTCTGACTTCCTGCGGATCAAGTGGCTGTCCTCCCGGTCGGGCACGTCGCGGCGGGTGAGCTTCTACGACATCTCGGAGCGTCGGGCAGCGCGCCCGGACTGGTTCCAGGATGACCTGTGCACGCTGTTCACCCTGCTCGAACACGGGCGGATCTCACCCCACGTCCAGCGCGTCTTCGGGCTGAATGCGGCAGTCGAGGCGCACCGCCTGATCGACGCGGGACAGGTCGAGGGTCGGCTCGTGCTCGACCTCGCCTCACCGCTCGGCGCCGGCGCGGCCGACGGCCCTCAAGACGAATCGGTGCAGGTGGCCGCGTCGCCTCTGCGGCAAACCGTCTGACCCCGTGTCCCGCTACCGCCGCCTCTTCCCGGACGCCGTATGCAAAAGCGCATGCGGCGCATGCGGCCTCGGGGGTTGGCGATCGATGTCACCCTCCCGATACTTTGCCTGACTTGCGGACACGCACCGCATGTCCCGCCAGTTGATTCACCCAGTCATTTCACAAGGTCCACCATGAATCTGAGCTCACTGCGTTACGTAAGTCCGGTCTCGTCCTTGCCTTTCATTGCCAAGGCCATGGTTGCCAGCGTTGCTCTTGCCTGCGCCGCGCAGGCGGCGCTTGCCCAGGAGCCCCCGCGCAACCTGCTGAGCCTGGGAGCGATCTCGCTGCCCGAGTTCGAGGGCTCCGCGGACCAGGCGATCCGGCCCTTCGTGCTGGGACGGCTGGACTTCGGCCAGT
>JBIKLM010000552.1:0-2715 GCA_044359835.1 Planctomycetota bacterium | reverse complement strand
TGGATGCCGTGGCGATCCACAGCCGGGCGTCGGACCTGTTCAGCACCGGCACGGGCAGCGGCACGCTGCGCTTTGGCGAGCGCAACCTGACCGGCGTCGTGCACCACGAGTATTGCTTCCTGCGCGGCATCAACCCGCTGTTCAAGACCTACACCGATCTGTTCGGCGACGGCTTTCACGGCCTGTACCTGAGCTTCGGCGAGGGCGAGCAGAAGAGCGCCCTGCGGCTGCACCAGTCCGGCGGCCGGCTCGAGCCGCTGATCCTGCGCCAGAGCGGTTTCGAGCGCTCCGCGGCGGGCTCCAGCCGCCTTGACCTCGGTCGCTTGCGCATCAGCGATTGGAGCCTTGGGGGCCTGTTCCGCTGGCCCGGGCGCTATCGACTGGACTGGCGCCGACCGGTCGAAGCGGAACAGGTCGGCAGCGATGCCGGCCGCGCCGAGCTGCGCTTCGACCTCAAGGTCCGCCAACGCGAAACGGTGATCAACTACGTCTTCGGGGGCGTGGCGGTGGCCGTCCTCGACGGCACCACGGTGGTCGATGGGCAGGCCTATCCGACCTATGGGCTGGCGCTGATCGTGCGCTGACTGGCTCTGAGAGGATCGACTCGGGCTGCGCCCGAGCAGCGATACCAGCCTGTCAGCATGCCTTTGGGCCGCCATCCGGCGGCCACAGAGGCTGGGATCGTCGCTGAGGGCCGATCAAAGGTCCGGCGGTCGAACGAAGCCTGGGCCCGGTCCGACGTCGGGCTGGTGGATCGAAGGGCGCCTCCCGCGGACGACCTGGCCGGCGCGGGGCGCCGGCACGGCGGACGCGCTCCTCTCCGGCGGGCGCCGATGAGGGGGCTCGGTTTTCTCCACCCGAGTGCTTGGCCAGAGGTACGCTCAGAGCCTCCTATCCCGCTGCCATGCGCTCCCTCCTCACCCGCCTGGTCCTCTGCGCCGTCCTGACCCTCTGCTTCGCGCCGACCGCCCGCGCGACGTGGTCGGTGATCTTGGTCAACCGGGTCACCGGGGAGGTCGTCGTGGCGGGCGCCACCTGCCTCCAGAACCTGGATCTGCAGCTGTTCCTGCCGGTGATCCGGGTTGGGTACGGCGGAGCCTGTGCCCAGTCGCTGATCGATTCGGGCGCCAACAACCGCAAGAAGATCTGGAACGGGTTCCAAAGCGGCCAGACCCCGGCGCAGATCCTGTCGTTGCTGGCGGCGACCGATTTCCAGCACAAGTCGCGCCAGTACGGCATCGTCGACCGCTTCAATCCTCCGGTGGGTTTCACGGGCAACTCCGCCGGCGCCGGCAAGCTGGACCTCTCCGGCAGCTTTGGAGACTGGTCCTACAGCGTGCAGGGCAACGTGCTGACCAGCGCCTCGGTCGTGCAGGCCCTCCAGGCTGCCTTGCAGCAGACCAGCGGCGACGGCGGCCAGCGGGTCATGGCCGCGATGCAGGCCGCCTACGCCCTGGGCGGCGACGGACGCTGCTCCTGCAGCGCCAGCGCTCCGACCTCCTGCGGGGCGCCGCCCCCGAGCTTCACCAAGTCGGCCCACGTGGGTTTCCTCCAGATCGCCCGCGTCGGCGACATCGACGGGGTCTGCACCGGCGCGCTCGGCTGCGCCACCGGACAGTACTTCCTGGACCTCAACGTGATCGGGTCCCTCAGCTCGCCCGATCCGGTGCTGACCCTGCAGGGGCTCTACGACGCCTGGCGCGCCGGTCGGATCGGGCTGCCCGACCACCTGACGTCGTCGCTTTCGGCGGATGTGGAGCGCCTGGTGGCCGATGGCCAGAGCGCGGCTTGGATCCAGATCCAGCTGAAGGACATCGACGGTCAGGCGCTGGCCGGCGGGGGCGCGCAGCTGGCCCTTTCGAGCGCCTCCGGCGGGGCGCTGCTCGGCTCCCTGGGGCCGGTCGAGGATCTGGGGGCCGGGAGCTATCGCGTGCGCTACACGGCCGGCCAGGCCGCGGGTCTCGAGCGCCTGCGGGTCAGCGTCAGCGGCGCCGGACCCACGGTCGTGCTGCAGCCCGATCTCGAGCTGCCGATCGATCCCCTGGCCCCGCTGCACAGCGGCTTCTCGGAGGTCTCGGCGTCCGCGGGCGCCAGCGTGCCCCTGACGCTCAATCTGGCGCCTTCCGAAACCTTCCTGCTGCTGGCCAGCGCCGCCGGTACGGCCCCGGGGCTGGCGCTGCCCTTCGGCTCCCTGCCGCTCAACTACGACGCGATCCTGGAGGCCACCCTGCTGGCGCCGAACACGGGTCCGCTCGTCGGCACGCTCGCCAGCACGGGGCCGAGCGGCTGGGCCCAGGCCCGCATCGAAACCCAGCCCGGGGCCCTCGCGCCCCTGATCGGGCTGCGGCTCGACTGGGCGGCCCTGCGCTTCGCGCCCGACCTGTCCGCGGTCGGTCCGGTGGGCTTCGGGATCCTGCCTTGAGCGCCGCCGCGGCGCCCTTGGAGCCGTGACTTCCCGCGCTGTACCCGGCGGCTCCGACACGGAGCGCTTCGGCGGCTTCATCGGACCCGCCAATCTGCGCGCCTGGCTCGAGGGGTCCGCGCCGTACCTGTTCGACGGCAGCCACCCGCGCCAGGCCGAGCTGCCCTCCGCGGCGCCGGGAGCCCCGCTGAGCGAGCTGGCCGCGGGCCCCCTGGGCTGGTGGCGGGTGGTGCGCGAGGCCGAGCGCCTGCCGGTCGAAGCGACGCCTTCGCCGGCGGCGGTGCGGCAGTATT
>JBIKLM010000551.1:0-2720 GCA_044359835.1 Planctomycetota bacterium | reverse complement strand
GCGGGGAGGCGGAGAGGCGGAGAGGCGGGGAGGCGATCCGCGGGTGCGGTGTGGTCTCGACGCGGCGCAACGGGCCGCGGGCCCCGGTGGGATCCCAGCCCTACGGCCGCCGCAGGCGGCCAAAAAAACTCAGCGCGCTTCCAGCAGGGCCACCGAGGCGGTGTAGCCGTGCATGCAGTTGGTGGGGCCGACGGGGCCGAATTCGCCGTTGGCGAAGAAGCCGGCGGCGGCCACGCCGGGGCCGAGGGCGCGCTCGAGGCCGCCGATGTCGTGGTTGCGGCGGCCGAACAGGCGCAGGCCGCGGCCGTTGCAGGTGAACAGCAGGGCGCCGCGCTCCGCCGGCTGCGCCGGATTCGAGAGGCCGGCCAGCAGGGCCTCCAGGTCCTCGCTGGCGCTGTCCGCGTCGCGGGCCAGGAATTGGATCGTCATGCCGCGCCGCGGGGCGTCGCCCACGGCGATCGCGCCGCGCTTGGGGTCGACGCCCAAGAGCGGCCGGGCCAGCAGGTCGCCGCGCTCGAAACGGCTCTTGGTCACATCGACCGCCAGGCCCACGAAGGGCGCGTTGCCGAACAGGTTGCGCTCGGAGACGTCCAGGTCCTGCAGCATGGCCAGCAGGGCCTCCATGGCGGGCTTGCCGCCCAGCTCGAGGATGAAGTTGTCCTCGGCCTTGGTGACCACGAAGGGGCGGCCGATCGGCCGGCAGCCCTGGCTGACCCGCGTGCGCAGGGCCACGTCGCCTTCGATCACGACCCCCAGGGCGGCGTGGTCGGCCAGGCCGCGCTGGTCGAAGAGGTGGTCCTGTCCCGGGCCGCGGCCGCCGCTGGCCATGCCGCCCGCCAGGGGCGTGCCGGGGAAATCCTGGTTGAGGCGCTTGAGGGCCGCCTCGGCCGGGAAGGCGTGGGGGTCGCCGAGCAGCAGGATGCCGGCCCGGCGGGGGTCGAGGACCACCGGTTCCCCGGAGAGGATCCACTCGCCCTCGTCGTCCTGGTCCACGTCCAGGCGGAAGGGGCGCAGCTCGGTGCCCGGCAGGCAGCCGGCGAACAGCGCCAGGCCGGGCTCGCCCTCGGCCTCCCGGCCGGGGCCGATGGCGGCCTCGGTGGTGCAGCCCAGCACCAGCGGGGCGCCGCTGGCCCGGGCCAGCTCGGGGCCGAGGCCATCGATCGCCGCGCCGTGGTGGTGCGTCACGAAGGCCAAGAGCAGGTCCGGCCGGCGGCCCTCCAGGCCGGCCGCAAGCTGCTCCAGGGCCGCTGCGCGCGCCGCCTGGGGATCCTTGAGCGTGGAGAGGGCGGCGGAGAAGCGCGGGGGAGGCATGGCGGTTCGGTCGGCGGGTCGCAGGGGCCTCGGCCCGCGGGACAAGGATGATAGCCCCGCCGGGGCGCCCCCAGGCCGCTGTGACCCCGCGGGGGGGCGTCCATGATCCGGCCGAGAATCGGGCCCCTTGCCCGCGCTTTCGGTGCCCTTTCGGCGCGGCGGAGCCCCCGCTAGGGCCCGCTCGGCGCCTCCCCGGCAGTATCCTCTATGGCCACTTTTCCTGGGCCGCCGTGCCCCCGCCATGAGCACCTCCGCTTCGATCGGTTCCGAACTGCCCCTGCAATCCCAAGAGAGCGTGGTGATCCGCTTCGCGGGCGACTCCGGGGACGGCATGCAGATCACCGGCAACCAGTTCACGGCCACCTCCGCGTTCCTGGGCAACGACCTGGCGACGCTGCCCGACTTCCCGGCCGAGATCCGCGCGCCCGCCGGCACCCGGCCCGGCGTCTCGGGCTTCCAGGTGCGCTTCTCCTCCAGCGAGATCCACACCCCCGGCGACAACCCGGACGTGCTGGTGGCGATGAACCCGGCCGCCCTGGTGGTCAACCTGAAGGACCTCAAGCCGGGCGGCATCGTGATCATCAACTCGGGCAACTGGGCCGAGCTCGATCTCAAGAAGGCGCGCCTCGACAAGGACCCGCGCGAGACCGGCATGCTCAACGGCTACCGGCTGATCGAGATCGACATCAACCAGCGCGTCAAGGAGGCCCTCTCGGGCACGAGCCTCTCGCCCAAGGAGGTCCAGCGCTGCAAGAACTTCTACACCTTGGGGATCATGTACTGGCTCTACAGCCGGCCCCTCGATCCGACCGAGAAGTGGCTGGCGGCCAAGTTCAAGGACGAGCCGGAGATGATCCAGGCCAACGTCCTGGCGCTGCGCGCGGGCTACAGCGCCGGCGACATCCACGAGCTGTTCCAAGCGCGCTACGAGGTCGCCCCGTGCGACACCATGGCGCCCGGCGTGTATCGCAACATCATGGGCAACCAGGCCCTCTCGCTCGGCCTGGTGGCCGGCGCGCACCTGGCCAACCTGGAGCTGTTCCTGGGCTCCTATCCGATCACGCCGGCTTCCGACATCCTGCACCAGCTCTCCGCCTACAAGAACTACGGCGTGACGACCATGCAGGCCGAGGACGAGATCGCCGCGGTCTGCTCGGCGATCGGGGCCTCCTTCGCCGGCCAGCTCGGCGTCACGACCACCTCCGGCCCCGGCATGGCCCTCAAGACCGAGGCCATCGGCCTGGCGATCTCGACCGAGCTGCCGCTGGTGGTGGTCGACATCCAGCGCGCCGGTCCTTCGACCGGCATGCCCACCAAGACCGAGCAGTCCGACCTGTATCAGGCCGTGCTGGGCCGCAACGGCGACGCCCCGCTGCCGGTGGTCTCCTGCTCGACGCCTGCGGACGCCT
>JBIKLM010000550.1:0-2728 GCA_044359835.1 Planctomycetota bacterium | reverse complement strand
CATGGGCGTCGACTGCGCCGACGTGGATCTGGACGGCGACCTGGACCTGTTCTGCACCAACCTGGACCAGGAGACCAACACGCTGTACCTCAACGAGACCAAACCCGGCCAGGCGCCGCGCTTCCGCGATCGCACGCGCGCCTCGGGTGTGGCGGACCACAGCCGCCCCTGGGTCGGCTTCGGCGTCCTGTTCGAGGACCTCGACGGCGACGGCGACCGGGATCTGTTGGTGGCCAACGGCCACATCATCGACAACGTCGAGCAGGTCTCCGACGTGCGCCGCCATCCGCAGGCCAACCAGGTCTTCCTCGGCGACGGACAGGCGCGCTTCGAGCTGCTGCCGCTGGTCGGTCCCGCGGCCGAGTTCGCCCTCCCGACGGTCTCCCGGGGGCTCTACTGCGGCGACTTCGACGGCGATCGCGCGCTGGATTTCGTCGAAACCTTGAACGGCGGCAGGCCGCGGGTCTTCCTGGGGGGCCGGCCCGCGGATCTGTGGATCGAAGCCGATGGGGGCCCTGGCAATCCGCGCGGACTGGGGGCGCGTCTGACGATCGAACTCGAGGATGGCCGCCGCCTGCTGGGCTCGATCGAGAGCGGTCGCTCCTACGCCGGCGCCTGCCAGCCGGCCTGGTCCACCGGCTTGCCCGCCCCCGCGCGGGCCATCGAGGTGCTCTGGCCCGGCGGAGCGCGGGAGCGCTTCGAATCCGGGCCCTACCGGGGCGCCCTGCGGCTGGTGCGGGGCCGCGGCCGGGCGCTGTGAGCGGCACAGCGCCGCCGGGGGAGCTTCCGCGCCCCACGGCGGCCGGCCGGGCCCGCCCCGGGACGCGGGCTCACTCCTCGACGCCGAGGACCTCGACGTAGAAGATCAGGTTGGCGCGCGGCGGGATCTCGCCCTTGCCCGCTTCGCCGTAGGCCAGTTGCCAGGGCAGGGTCAAGCGCGCGATCGAGCCCACGTTCATGCGCTGCAGGCCTTCGGTCCAGCCCGGCACGACCTGGTCCAAGCGGAAATTCGACACGTCCCCGCGCTGGAACGAGCTGTCGAACAGCTTGCCATCCTCGAGCCAGCCGGCGTAGTGCACGATCGCGCGCTGGTCGCGCCGCAGGGTCGGGCCTTCGCCGCGGCGCAGCCATTCGATCAACAGCCCGCTCTCGGTGCGCTCGCCCTGGCCCTCTGCGGTGCGCTTGAACTCAGGCACCGGCAGGGGCACCAGCACGGCGGACATCTCCAGTCGCCAGCAGCAGGTGGTCTCGCCCTCGAGGCCCGGCGGAACCCGCTGGCCGAAGACCTCGGCCACCGGTTGCTCGAGCAGGTAGATCGCCCCGGGCGCCATCAGCGGGGGCAGCTCCTGCAGCATCGGCAGGCGCATCTGCGCCACCGTGCCGAGCAGGGCCGAGCCGCCGCGCTTGAGGCTCGAGTCGATCACCTTGCCAGCCCGCGAATAGATCGTGTAGTTGAGCTTGAAAGTGCCCTCCTGGCCGCAGGGGTTGCCCTCGCCCGCCCGCAGCACCTGGTATTTGAGCCCCGAGGCCGTGCTGGTCAGGCGCTCGCCGTCGAGCGGCTGGAAGGCGGGCAGCTCGGGCGCGCGCAGCACCGCCAGCACCTCGATACGCCAGACCGTCGGCTCGCCCGCGCCCACGCCGGGGATGTCGATGTCGCCGAAGCCCTGGGCCCCGGGCACCTCGACCCACAGGACGGCGTCCTGGCTGAGGCGCGGGTGCAGCTCCTTGAGGAACGGGAACTGCACGCGCTGCAGATCGGCGATCAGAGGCCCATTGCCCCATTCCGAAGAGTCGATCGGCTGCCCGGCCAGGTTGTAGAAGGTGAACAGCAGCTTGTAGGGCTCGTCGCTGGCCGGCGCCTGGCCCGAACCGGTGCGGGCCTCGCGCACGCGCAGGCCGCTTTCGCTCTTGGGCAGCTCGGCGGGCAGGGGCTCGAAGGCCGGCAGCACCGGGCCGGCGCTGAAGCCCACCAGCTCCACGTCGAAGATCAGGGTCGAGTCGGGCGGGATCTGGTCGCCCGCGCCGCGCTTGCCGTAGCCGAGTTCGGGCGGCAGGGTCAGTTTGTTGCGCTGGCCGATCTCCATGGATTCGAGCGCTTCGTTCCAGCCCGGCACCACCTGGCCCACGCGGAACTCGACCGGCTCTTCCACCGCGCTGTCGAACAGGGTGCCGTCGGTCAGGAAGCCCGAATAGCGCACCTTGACCAGGTCGCCGCGCTTGGGGCGCCGGCCCGAACCGTCGCCCTTCCGCAGCACCGAGGTCACGAGCCCGCTCGGGCTCTGGACCGGCGCCGCGCCATCGGCGGGGATGGCGATGCCCGGCCGATCGGCGGGGGCGGGCTCCTGCCCGGCCGGGGCCGGATCCTGGGCCGCGGCCAAAGCGCCGAGGGCCGGTGGTTGGGCGAGCAGGCACAGGGCGGCCAGGGAGCCGAGCAGCGAAACGATCTTCAAGCGGGTCTCTTGGGGGACGAAGGGGGCCAAGACTCTAGCAGCCCAGCGTTGGTAGCCGCCCCCCGCGCGGAGCGGGACCCAGGCGCCGGAGACCTACCGCCTGGCCTGCGACAAACTCACCCCGGCCCTGGGGGGCTGGCTACGCCGGCTCCAGCGGGTGAATCGTGGCCTCACCGGTACGACGAGCCTGGCCCGCACCGACCCGCCGGCTGGGCCAACCGGACGCCTCCCGGACACGCTCTGCGGTTGCCTTTGCTGTCTTCGGCCGTGGGCTTGGA
>JBIKLM010000548.1:0-2729 GCA_044359835.1 Planctomycetota bacterium | reverse complement strand
GCAGGCCTTCCTGAAGGTCGATGCGCAGACCCTGGGCGACCAGCTCGAAGCCACAGTACTGGAAGCTGCCGGGCACGGGGATCACGTGGGTGCCCAGGGCGAAATCGAGCGTCGGAAATAGCGCCAGATCGAGCAGGATCTCGCCCTCGACTCCCGCAAGCGCCAGCGGTACCTGGCTGGGCGCACCGAGAGCCAGCAGGGTCGCGGCCGTCTGGGGTCCATAAGCGACACTGGCCACGAAAACCTGGCCCAGCTTCGGTTTGGTCAGAGCCGAAGTCCAATCCGGATTGCTGCCGGAGCCGTTGTAAGGGGTGACGCTGGCGGTCGCACAGGCTCCGAGCCCTTCGATCGCGCCGCAATTGATCCGCACGACGCCATCGCCGTCGTTGTCCTGGTAGCGCTCGGCGCCGAGCAGATCCTGATTGCCCAGATTGATCGCGGCATTGTCGCCATGATCGACCCCCTTGGACCCGGCCAGCAGCGCGAAATTGGCGTCGACCCAGGGCTTGCCGCCCAGGTTGCCGAGCAGGCCCTGGTAGGTCCCGTCCTCGATCACCGAACGGCGGATCTGAGCGGGCAGCACCACGGGCGCCAGGCAGTCTTGGACTCCGAAGATCAGGAGGTTCGCGAAGCTGGCGGGCAATTCCGCGTCCAATCCGACAGCAAAACCCGTGATCGTCAAGTTGTCCGCCTCCAAATCGTCGAACGAGCGCGCGAACAGCGCCGTTCCGCTGCCATCGCCCTTCAGCAGGCAGGACTCCATGGAGACCGAGATCGCCGTGGAGGCTCCCCCCTGGATCGTGACCGGACCGCCCAGCGCGGAACGCTCCATGAACAGCCCATGCTCGCCGGAGCTGAGCGGGGCGATGCGCAGCGCTTCGCGGATCCTGACATCTCGGACGAAGGACAGATTGGTGGCTTGCCCGTTGTTCGCGAGCACGAGGGTGTCCACATCGGAGCCCTCGGTGCAGCTCAGGTAGGTGTAGGCCGAGCCCGTCCCGGAGACCTCGACCGCGCCGGCCACGCGGGTTTCCCTCAGGACCAGCCAGCTGACCGAGGAGCCGGTGCAGTCGGACTCCACATCGCCCAGGATCAGGCAGTCCTCGAACTCGGTGGTGGCGGAGTGGTAGGGTGCCGCAGGCGCGGTGCCGAATTGGTGCACGGCCGGGGCCTCGATCGACCCGGGAGCGGAGATCCCGGCCTCGAGCCGCAGCCCCTCGAACGTACCGCTGCTACCGGGCCCCGGGGAGGGAGCCAGACGCACGGCCGGAAGGTCGGGCGAGCCGCGCAGGGTCGGCTGGTAGCCGATCCCGGCGCGCAGGGTCAGGCGTTTGCCGGTCCAGCTCAGGGTGCCGACGAAGGTGGCGCTGCTCTGGATCAGGATCACATCGCCGTCCGCCGCGGCCGCTACGGCGGCCACCAGGCTGTCGCCCGTGGTGACCACGGTCTGGGCGCTGACCCGGGACGGCGCGAGCAGCGCCCCGGCGGCGAGCAGCCCGCTGGTCCAGCCCAGCGGGCGGGTCGGGGAGGTCCGGGAACGGGGCGAACGAGGGGCTTCGGCGGCTTGGATGTGCATGGATCGAGGGGTGGGGGCTCCAAGCCCGTGAGAGAACCCCGCTCCCGAAAAGCACGCGGATTCCAGCGCAAGGGCCCCTGCGAATCGCCCGACCCAGGGCGGCCCCCCTCTCAGGGCCGTCCAGGGCATGGCACCTAGCACGACCCGGGACGGCCGCGGTCTCGAAACTCCGGTCAGCGCGCTTGGGGAGCGAGCAGCTCGACCAGCGCGCGGCTGGTCAGCCGCAGGCTCTCCTCCCAGGGCAGACCCACCACCGCCTGGTCGGTGACGCTGTCGCGAAACTCCGCGGGCAGGCCGGGGGCCAGCAGGTGGCGGTAATCGATGGTCAGCTCGCTCCCGGCGGGCAGGTCCATGCGGGCGAAGATGAAGCCCAGGTGCCACAGCCCAGTGGGCTCGAAGGAGTGGTTGATGTACTTCTCGTCGTGGGCTTCCGGGGACACGACCACGGTGTCCTCGAACCAGCGGATGGCGGTGTCCGCGTGGGGATGGTCCGGGGTCGCCAGGAGCGCGGCCACCGAAAGTGTGTGCTCGACCCCGCTGGGGGCCACGATCACGCGCCCGCGCGGCACCGGCGCCGCCAGGAACAGCCCCCGGCCGGCCAGGGAGATGCGCGAGGGTCGGACCAGGTAGGGCACGGTGATCATCGGAGCGCGGGGGGTCGGGGGGGACGGGCGCGGAGCCTAGCCCCGGCGCGGGTCGAGGGGCAATCGGCAGGGCCGAGCCGATCGGCGCGCCCACCGCGGCAGGCAGTCCCGACGAGGGAGCGCGGCACCCCGTGCATCGATCGCGGCATCGGCGCCCGTCAGAGGCCCGGATCGGCCCGCGACGACGACCCAACCTCGCTGGCCGCCGGATGGCGGCCCAAAGGCGTGCTGACAGGCTGGTCTGACTGCTCGGGCGCATCCCGAGTCGATCTTTCTCAGCCTGCCAGAGGCTGGGAGAACATCGGCGCGCAGCGACGATCCCAGCCTCTGCGGCCGCCGGATGGCGGCCCAAAGGCGTGCTGACAGGCTGATATGTCTGCTCGGGCACCGCCCGAGTCGATTTTTCTCAGCCTGCCAGAGGCTGGGAGAACATCGGCGCGCAGCGACGATCCCAGCCTCTGCGGCCGCCGGATGGCGGCCCAAAGGCGTGCTGACAGGCTGGTTTTGCG
>JBIKLM010000549.1:0-2729 GCA_044359835.1 Planctomycetota bacterium | reverse complement strand
TGGCCCTGATCGTGCTCAACCTGGGCTCGGGCGACGGATCCGCCGAATTCAACTACGGGGGCTTCAACGGGTGATCCGACCGCGTGACGGCCGGATCGCGTTGCAGCTGGCTGGGGCCCTCGCGGCGGTGGTCTGCCTGCTGGCCCTGGCGGAGGGCGCCTGCCGCCTGTTGGACCTGTTCCCGCCGCCGCCCGGCGGCTCCAAGCTGCGCTACCAGCGCATCGCCTTGCCGCTGTTCACCCCGGCGCGCTTGGCCGACGGTCGCGAGGTGCTGGCGACCAGCGACCCGCGGCTGCCGTTCCAGTGGCTCAACGCGGAGAAGCCGCCCGCGGAGCGGCGCGTGTTCTTCTTCGGCGGCTCGGCCATGGCCGGGCTCGGGCATGCGCCGAACGTGAGCCTGCCCCGCGAGGTCGAAGAGCTGCTCGAGGGCTTGCCGGGGGCCGAGGGGATCCGGATCTACAACCTGGGGGTCGTGGCCTTCAGCACGCGGCAGATCGTGGCCCTGGTCGAGGATGTGCTGGCGCGCTGCGAGCCCGACCTGCTGGTGGTCTACGAGGGCAACAACGAGTTCCTCGAGATCCACAGCGAAGCCTATGCGCGCGCCATCGGCAAAGGCCCGAATCTGCTGTCCGAGGCGCTTTCGGGATCGGCTTTGGTGCGCGGGCTGACCGGCGGGCATCGCCTGGACCGGGCAGCCCTGGAGGCCTCGGTCTCGACGCGCGACCTGGCCCAGAACGACGCCCGTGTCGATCACAGCGCGATGATCGATCGGATCGAGCTCAGCCCGGAAGAGATCGAGGGCGTGTACGCCGAATACCGCGCCAATCTGGCCGAAATCGCGGTCAAGGCCCGGGACGCCAAGGTGCCGCTGCTGCTGTGCACGCCGGCCTCGAACTGGGAGTGGGCCGGGCTGGCGGACAAGGACGCCAGCGTGCGGCTGGGCTACGGGCCCGGCCCCGATCCGAGCGATCGCTCGGAACAGGAAGCCCTGCTCGCGCGCATCGATGCGGAGATCCCCGGCAGCCGGGGCAAACGCCGCTGGGAGCTCGAATTCGCCGCCGCCGGACTGCTCGACCGGCTGGGCCAGCCGCGCACAGCCAGCGTGCATCTGCGCCGCGCGCTGGAGCTCGATCCCCACGGACGCCGCGCCACGCCGCGCCACGCCGAGTTGGTCCGCGACGTCTGCGCCGAGTTCGGGACGCCCCTGTTCGATCTGGCCGCCTGGGCCGAAAAGCGCGGCGAAGGACGCATCGGGTTCGACCTGTTCTACGACTACGTGCACTTCACGCCCCTCGGGGTGGCAGCGGCCGCTCGCCCCCTGGCCGAGGCGCTGCTGAGATTCCCTCGGTTTCGCACGATCGAACGGCCGGACGCTTGGCCGGAGACCCAGAACCAGCGCGCCGGGCAGGGTCAGCTCGAAGTGGACGGTCTGGCCGTGGGCGAGTTCCTGGGTTTCGGCGCCACCCCGGCGCGGATCGCGGACCGCAACCTGTGGAAGTACGACCGCACGCTCGACGAGCTGGACCAGGCCATCGCCGAGGATCCCGCCGACTGGCGCGCCCTTTGCTGGCGCGGCAACGCCGCCTTCTTCCGCCCCGGCGGGCTGGAGGCCGCGCGGGCGGACTACGCTGCCGCCGCAGGCGCCGCAGAGGCGGCCGGGGCCCCTGCAGAGGACCTCGAGCGCCTCGCCGACAACCGCCGGCGCCTGGAAGGCGACCGCCGGCCCTGACAGGCTGAGAAAAAATCGACTCGGGCTGCGCCCGAGCCGCCAGACCAGCTTGTCGGCATGCTTTTGGGCCGCCATCCGGCGACCGCAGAGGCTGGGATCGTCGCTGCGCGCCGATTTACTCTCCAGCCCCTGAGGCTCTGAGCCGGCCTCGACCCAAGCTGCGCCCAAGCGTGCCAACCGCCTCGGCAGCCGCTCGCTGAAACCACGCGCACTCCGCCAGGCATCTACGAACGCCTACCTGGGAAAGCTCCAACCCGAAAGGTCCGGGGAGCGGCGGCCCAGGGCAGCCCGGGTCGCTCGCGCCGCTCAAGGCGAATAGGCGTTGACCGCGCCGGGGAACTCGCCGCAGGCGATCTCGGCGACCTTGCGCTGCAGGCCGCTGTCGTGGGTGTCCACGAGCACGTAGAACTTCCACAGGTCGCGGTAGGAGCGCTCGAGGTCCGCCAGCCGGGGCACGCGCTCGGAGAAGTCCGACAGGGGCCGCGGAACGGGCTCGCCGGGCCAGCGCACGTGGGTCAGGGCCTCCTTGAGCTGCATGCGCGCGGCGGGGCAATAGACGATCACCTCGACCTCCTGGCCGGTGGCGAAACGCACCAGGTCGGCGATGCGCGTCTCGACCTCGGCGCGGGCCTGGGCTCGGCCACGGGCGAAGTAGCGCTCGACCAGCTGCTCCTGCACGGCCAGGTTGAGGGGCCGCGGGAACACGCAGGCGCGTTTGAACAGGGTCCGCGAGCGGAAGCGTTCCACCAGGCGCGAAATGCGGCGACCGAGCGCGGCCTGCCCCTGGGCCGCGGCGCGCTCGCCGGCGCGCGCGTAGAGCTCGAGCAGGCTCTGGTCGGTCTGGTCGTAGAGCTCCCGCTCGGACACCAGTCCGGCCGACAGGCACAGCTCGGTCAGGCGCGCCACCAGGGCGCCGGCGCTGACCTTGGCGTGGTGGTAATAGACGCGCTCCGAGAAGTAGTAGCGCGCCTCGAGCACGCGCACGATCTCGGACAGGATG
>JBIKLM010000129.1:0-9971 GCA_044359835.1 Planctomycetota bacterium | reverse complement strand
GTGCGAGACCACGCGCCGCGCGCCGAGGGGCTCGAGTTCCGCGGGCAGCGGCGGCTGCTCGCCGGTGCGCGCCAGCAGCACACAGGACAGGCTGCGCAGCAGGCCCGCCAAACCGAACAAGACCGCATAGGGCCAGGTGCCGACGCCGGCCGGGCGGGCCTGTTGCAGGAACAACCCGCCGCACAGCAGGCCGGCGAAGACGGCCGCCTGGGTCAGGCGCGTGCGCCGGCCGAAATAGCGCGGCCGGATGCGCTGTGGCACGCGGGTTTCGATCCAGGCGTTCCAGGCCGGACCGGTGGCCAGGCCGCCGGCCCAATACAGCGCGGCCAGCGCGAAGGCCAGGGCGGCCGGCGTGCGCTCGGACCAGGCCGCCGCCGCCAGCCCGAACAGGGCCAAGGCCTGCAGGCCCGCGCACAGGACCACCCAGGCGCGCCGCGAGCGCAGGCGGCGCACGGCGCGGGTCGAGGCCAGCCCGAGCAGGGCCCCGGCCACCATCGGCACGACCGCCACCAGGCCCGAGACCTGCGCTCCCAAGCCGCAGGCCAGCACGAAGGCCGCGATCCAGGTCTCGCCCAGGCCGACCATGGCGCTGAAGACCAGGCCGTCGACCGTGATCAGGCGCAGGTCGCGGCGCAGGAGGGGGCTTCGGCGGGACACGGAGGCGCTCTTCGAGGGCCGCCCAAGGTAGCGCTGGCTCGGCAGGCGGCCGAGGGTGGCGCGGGCCCGCTCGGGAGCGGGGTCGCGCTCGGGAAGTCTGTGGGGGCTTGGGCGTTGCGGGCGCCCGCTCGGATCCGGCGGCTTGAGCGGGATGGGCGGGTCTGACGGGCGAGGGGGGCGGATCCGGCGCGGCGGTTGCGGCCGGCCAGGCCGGCGAGTTCGGGGGGGCGGGCGCGCCGGGCGCGCCGGGCGGGCCGCAGCGGCGCCGCGCCCTCGCGCCGCCGCCCCCTCCGGCCGGCCGCCGCCGGCCCGGAGCCGCAGGCCGGCGGCGGACCGTTCCCAGCGGACGCCGGCCGGCGTACAAGGTTCGCCCACACCGCTCCCACGACCATGCCGAGCCCGTTCTCCTGCCCCCCCCGCGCCGCCCTGCTGCTGCTGATCGCCGGCCTGACCGCGGGCGCATCGTCCGCGCTGGCCCGCCCCTCGCCGCGGCCCCAAGAGGCCGCCCAGGCTGCGACCGCCCCGCGGCTCTTGACCCTCGAGGACGTGCTCTCGGGGGCGGGTCAAGCGGGTGCGCTGCCGCGCGTGCGCTTCGATTCCGATGGCTCGGTGCGCGTCAGCAACGGCAGCGAACAGCAGCGCTTGGACCTCGAGCGCGGCGTGCTCGTGCCGCTCGCGGCCGACGAGGCGGGGGCCGCGGCGCCGGCGGGCGAAGTTCCGGCCGACCCGGACGCCGAGCCGGCGCGCCCCTGGCGCCTGCGCGAAGGGCGCCTCGAGGTGGCGCGCACCGGAGACCAGGGCCGCGTGCGCTACCTGCCCCTCGACGTGCCCGCCGGAGAGGTCAGCGAGGTGGCTGCGGACGGCGCCGGCCAGCGCCTGGCCTTCGTGCTGGGCGGCGATCTGTGGGTCGCCGGCCTGGCCGCGGGCGACGCGCCCCAGAACCTCTCCGGGGATGGCGAGCCCGAGCTGCTCGACGGCATCCTCGATTGGGTCTATCAGGAGGAGCTCTACGGGCGCGGCGATTTTCGCGGCTATTGGTGGGCTCCCGATGGCTCGGCCATTTGCTGGCTGCGCCTCGACGAGCAGGCGGTGCCGAGCTTCACCGTGGTCGATCACGTGCCGCCCGGGGCCCGCGAGACCAACCGTGGCGTGCTCGTCGAAACCACGCGCTACCCCAAGGTCGGCGAGCCCAACCCCACCGCCAGCCTGGCGGTCTATCGCTTTGCAGACCAAAAGGTGCGCTGGTTCGACCTGGAGAGCTTTCCCAAGGATCGCCTGATCGTGCGCGTCGACTGGGCCCCGGACAGCTCGGCGGTCTGGTTCTCGGTGCAGGATCGCATCCAGACCGGCGCCACCCTGTGCGTCGGCGATCCGGCGACCGGCGCGGTGCGCCGGCTGATCGAAGAGACCTCGCCCACCTGGGTCAATCGGCCGGAATCCCCGCGCTTCCTGGCCGCTGGCGGCTTCCTGTGGTTCTCGGAGCGCAGCGGCTACAACCACCTGTACCACTACGCCGCCGATGGCTCCGGCTGCCGGGCCCTGACCGAGGGCGAGTGGCAGGTGCGCAGCCTGCTGCGCTTGGACGAGGCGGCCGGCTGCCTGTGGTTCGAGGGCACCCGCGACGGGGCCGTCGACCGCCAGGTCTATCGGGTCTCCCTGGAGGGCGGCGCGCCCGAGCGCATCACGCCGGAAGCCGGCAGCCACGAGCTCGAGTTCTCGCCGGACGGGCGCCTGGCGATCGACACCTGGTCGGCCCTGGACCAGCCGCCGCGCCGGCGGCTGATCGAGAGCGCGACCGGCAAGACGCTGTTCGATTTCGGCCAGGCCGACCGCGGCCAAGCAGCGGCCCTGTCGATGGTCGATCCGCTGCGCCTGTCGATCCCGGCCCGCGACGGGCTGGCCCTCGATGGGACCCTGCTGCTGCCCCCGGGCCACGGCAGCGATCCGGCGCTGCGCTATCCGATTTTCCTCGACACCTACTCGGGCCCCGACGCGCCCACGGTCGCCAACCGCTATCGCCCCTCGGCCTGGCTGCAGTTCCTGGCCCAGCGCGGCTGCCTGGTGCTGCAGGTCAACGTGCGCACCGCCAGCGGCCGCGGGCAGGCCTTCACGGGGCTCGTCTATCGGCGCTTCCTGGAGCTCGAATTGGCCGATCTCGAGGCCGCCGTGGCCTTCGTGCTCGAGCGCTATCAGGGCGATCCGAGCCGCGTGGCCCTCTCTGGCTGGAGCTACGGCGGCTCGATCACGGCCTACGCGCTGACCCACTCCAAGACCTTCAGCCTGGGCTTCGCCGGGGCCGGCGTCTACGACTGGCGGCTCTACGACTCGATCTACACCGAGCGCTACATGCAGACCCCGGACCTGAACCCGGAGGGCTATCGGCAGAGCTCGGTGATCGAAGCGGCCAAGGACCTCTCCGGCCATCTGGTGCTGCTGCACGGCACGATCGATGACAACGTGCACCTGCAGAACACGATCCAGCTGGTCGACGAGCTGCAGAAGGCCGGCAAGCAGAATTTCGAGCTGATGCTCTATCCCAACGCGCGCCACGGCGTCTCCAGCAAGCACCGCCTGCCCTACATGTGGGGCGTGCTGCGGCGCGAGTTCCGGCTGGCGGAGGCGCCCGCGCCGGCGCCGGCGCCGGCGGCCGCGCCCGCCGAGGCCCCCGCGGCCGGCCGCTGATGGGCGCCTGCGGCCCGCAACCGACCGGGGGCCCGCAACCCGCCGGCGGCCCCGCGGCGGGCCTGGGCAGCCTGTCCGCCGCGGAACGTTCGGCGCGGCAGAATGCGCCCGCGCTGCTGCTCGTGCGTCCTGCGCACCCCTCGTCCAACGCCGAGACGCGGGCCAGCAACGCCTTCCAGGGCGCGGCGCCGCCGGACGCGGCGCGCCGAGCGCGCGCCGAGTTCGACGGCCTGCTGGCCGCCCTGGCCGAGGCCGACATCCAGACCTGGGTGCTGGACGAGCCCGCCGAGGACCCGCTGCCCGACAGCGTGTTCCCCAACAACTGGTTCAGCACCCACCCGAGCGGCGAATTGGTGCTCTATCCGCTGCTCTCGCCCCTGCGGCAACGCGAGCGCCGCCCGGCCTTCATCGAGCGCATCGCCGCCCTGGCGGGCAGCCGCGAGATCGTGGATTGGAGCGCCGATGAGCGCGCCGGCCGCTGCCTCGAGGGCACCGGCAGCCTGGTGCTGGACCACCTGGGCCGACGCGCCTTCGCGGCGCTCTCGCCGCGCACGGACCGCGCGCTGGTCGAGCGCTTCGGCGCCCGCTTCGGCTATCGGCCGGTGTGTTTCGAGGCCCGGCACCGCGGGGCGCCGATCTACCACACCAACGTGGTGCTGGCCCTGGGCGCCGAGCTGGCGCTGCTCGTGCGCGAGGTGCTGCGGGACCCCGGCGTCGTGCTGGCCGAGCTCGAGGCCAGCGGCCGCCGGGTGCTCGAGCTGTCCGCGGCCCAGATGGAGCGCTTCGCCGCCAACGCGCTCGAGGTGCGCACGCGCACGGGCCAGCGCCGCTGGGTGCTCTCGAAGAGCGCCTTCGAGGCCCTCGACGCCGCGCAGCGCGCGGCCCTCTCGTCCGCCGGGCCGCCGGTGGTGGCCGAACTCGGCACGATCGAACTGCTGGGCGGCGGCAGCGCCCGCTGCATGCTGGCCGAGCTCTGGCCGCGGCAGGGGAGCTGACCGGCTGAGCAAAAAATCGGCTCGGGCAGCGCCCGAGCGGTCAGACCAGCCCGTCAGCAGGCCTTCGGGCCGCCATCCGGCGGCCGCAGAGGCTGGGATCGTCGCTGCGCGCCAGTTTTCCCCAGCGCCTGCGCGGCGCACCGGCCCGAGTCCGCGGGTTCGAGGGGCCCGGCCCGGGCCCGCGCTCCCGTCGGCTCGCCGTCGATCGCGGGCCGTCCGCGGCGGCGTGCCCGGGCGGCAGGGCCGGGGAGCCCAGCCCCTGCGAACGGCCCGGACCCCGCTGGATCGGGGCCCGCCGGCCCGCTGGGTCCGAGCCCAGGCGATCGGGTGCGTTGCGGGGCGCTCGGGCGCGTCGACGGCCTTGCCGCACGAGCCGTCGCCGAAGCGAGCCATCGCTCCCCACGGCCCGCGCGGCCGCCGCGGCCGCGTTGGGCGCCGTTTCGGGTCGGAGAGCCCCGGGACCGCGGCGATACCCGGCTGCCCCTGGCGGGTAGGCTCTGCCGCAGCGCCGCCGCGACCCACCCCACGATGCCCGCCAACGACCTCGCCGGCCTGCTGATCCAGAGCCAGTTGATCAACGAAGCCGACCTGCGCCAGGCGGTCGAGCTGTCGAGGTCCCGCAACCTGAGCCTGTCGCAGGCCCTGGTGCAGGGCGGCAAGGTCGGCGAGGCCCAGGTGGCCCGGGCCGAGGCCAAGCTGGCCGGCCTGCCCTTCGTGGACCTGACCAAGGGCAAGCCCCAGCAGGCCCTGCTGGACCTGGTGCCGGCCGAATTCGCGCGCGAATTCGAGATCCTGCCGGTGGCCGAGTCGGGCGGCAAGCTGATCGTGGCCCTCGGGGACCTGTCGCGCCGCAGCCTCGCGGAGCAGCTCGAATTCCAGCTGGGCCGAGCGGTCGGCGTGGCCCTGGCGGCGCCCACGGCCCTCAAGTCGGCGGTCGAGGCGGCCTACGGGTCGGCCCGGGCGCCGGCGCCTGCGGAGGCCAAGGCCTCGGCGGAGGACGCGCCGCTGATCCGGCTGGTCAACCGGCTGTTCGTCGATGCGCTCAAGAGCCGCGCCAGCGACATCCACCTGGAGCCCCACGCGGGCGGCCTCAGGGTGCGCCTGCGCATCGACGGCGTGCTGCGCACCGTGGCCGATCAGCCGCCGCACCTCTCGGCGCCCCTGCTCTCGCGCCTCAAGGTGATGGGCTCGATGGACATCGCGGAGAAGCGCAAGCCCCAGGACGGTCGCATCGCCGTGGAGGCTGAAGGCCGGCCGATCGACGTGCGCGTCTCGATCCTGCCCAGCAACCACGGCGAGACCATGGTGATGCGCCTGCTCGACCGCTCCGCCAACCTGATCGGGTTGCCCGAGCTGGGCTTCCTGGCGGAGGACCAGGCCTGGTTCAACCGCCTGATCTCGCGGCCCCACGGCATCGTGCTGGTGACCGGCCCGACCGGCTCCGGCAAGACCACCACCCTGTACGGGGCCCTGGCGGCCCTCAACCGCTCCGACGTCAAGATCCTGACCGCCGAGGACCCGGTCGAGTACCACATCAGCGGCATCAACCAGATCCAAGTCAATGCCAAGCAGGGCCTGAGCTTCGCGCGCATCCTGCGCGCCATGCTGCGCGCGGCCCCCAACGTGATCCTGGTGGGGGAGATCCGCGACCTCGAAACCGCCGAGGTGGCCATCCAGGCGGCTTTGACCGGGCACCTCGTGTTCTCGACGCTGCACACCAACGACGCGCCCAGCGCGGTCACGCGGCTCGTCGACATGGGCGTGGCCCCGTTCCTGGTCTCGGCCGCGCTGCAGGGCGTGGTGGCCCAGCGGCTGGTGCGGCGCCTGTGCCCCTCCTGCGCCAAGCCGGCGCGGGCCAGCGAAGAGGAACTGCTCTCCCTGGGCCTGCCGCTGGTTCCCACCGAGCTCAAGCGCCCCGCCGGCTGCTCCTTGTGCGAAGGCAGCGGCTTCAAGGGCCGCATCGGCCTGTTCGAGCTGTTCGAGCTCGATGCAGAGGCCCGCGACCTGGTCTTCGGGCGCGCCTCGCTCGAGCGCCTGCGCAGCCACGCGCTCTCGGCCGGCAAGCTGCGTCCGCTGCTGGTCGACGGCGCCCGCAAGGTGATCGCCGGCCTGACCTCGCCCTCCGAGGTCCTGCGCGTGACCCGCGCCGCGGCCTCGCTCTCCGAATTGGCCGAACGCAGCGGCTGACCGTCGGAACGGGCCGCCCGGGCGCGACCCGAGCGGCCCGATCCGACGGTCCGCATGCCTTTGGGCCGCCCTCCGGCGGCCGCAGAGGCCCGGCCCAGCCCAGCTTCTGTCGCTTTCCGCGACACCGACCCACCGGGCCGCCCGCCGCGGCCCAGACCCCGCCCCTCCGGATGGACATCCAGGCCCTTCTCGATGCCGCGGTCAGCCGCGGCGCTTCCGACCTGCACTTGAACCCCGGCCGCCCGCCGGTCCTGCGCATCGACGGCAAGCTGGTCGAGCACGGCAACGAGCGCATCGGGCTCGAGGCCTCGCGGGCCATGGCCGAGGCGCTCTGCCCGCCGCGGCACCTCGAGGAGCTCGACCGCCAGGGCTCCACCGACTTCGGCCTGGCCCATCGCAGCGGCAACCGATTCCGGGCCTCGGTGTTCCGCCAGCGCAAGGGCCACAGCGCCGTGCTGCGCCTGATCCCCGACCGCCTGCTCAGCCTCGATCAGATCGGTCTGCCCGAGCCCTGCCGGGCGATCCTGCGCCGGCCCCGCGGGCTGGTGCTGGTGACCGGCCCGACGGGCTCCGGCAAGACCACGACCCTGGCGGCCATGGTCGATTGGATCAACAGCCATCAGGACCGGCACATCGTCACGATCGAGGATCCGGTCGAGTACACCCACACCCACAAGCTGGGCCTGGTGACCCAGCGCGAGCTGGGCGACGACGTGCCCAACTTCCCCGAGGCCCTGCGCCGGGCCCTGCGCCAGGACCCGGACGTGATCCTGCTGGGGGAAATGCGCGACCTGGAGACGATCTCGGCCGCGATCACCGCCGCCGAGACCGGCCACCTGGTGTTCGGCACCCTGCACACCACCGGCAGCGCGCGCACCGTCGACCGCATCATCGACGCCTTCCCCGCCAACCAGCAGGAGCAGATCCGCGCCCAGCTGTCGGTTTCGATCCAGGCGGTGATCAGCCAGGTGCTGCTGCCCAAGAAGGGCGGCAAGGGGCGCGTGGCGGCCTTCGAGGTCATGCTGATGACCCCGGCGATCGCCAACCTGATCCGCAAGAACGAGACCAACAAGATCCAATCGACGATCCAGACCTCGCGGCGCTTCGGCATGGTGACCCTCGATGACCACCTGATCGAGCTGGTCAAGCAGGGGCAGGTCGATCGCGAGGCGGCCCTCGATGCGGCCCAGGATCGCGGCGACCTGGAGGCGCGCCTGTGAGCGCGGCCAAGAAGCCCATCGGCCAGGTGCTCAAGGGCCTCGGCCTGCTGGACGAAGCCGGCGTGCAGCGCGCCCTGGCCGAGCAGCGCAGCCACGGGGGCCTGTTCGGCCAGCAGCTCTTGGCCCTGGGCCTGATCACGCCCGACGGCCTGGCCCGCGGGCTGGCGGCCCAGGCCGGCCTCGAGTGGGTGGAAGCGCGCGCGCTGACCCCCCAACCGGCCGCCCTCGAGCGCCTGGACGCCAGTTTGGCGCACACCTTCCGTCTGCTGCCGCTGCGCGAAGCGGACGGCGTCCTGACCGTGGCCCTCGGCGATCCGCTCAACACCGCGGTGCTCGAGGACCTGGCCTTTGCGACCGGCCTCGAGATCCGGCCGGTGCTGGCCGAACAGCGCGCCCTGCTGGCCGCGATCCAGGCCAGCTACGGCGCCGAGCCGAGCCCGGAGGCCCTGGCCAAGGCCGCCGAGGGCCTGAGCTCCGACCCCAGCGAGGCGGCGGCCTCGACGCCGGTGGTGCGCCTGCTCAATTCGATCTTGAACCGCGCCGTGCGCGACCACGCCAGCGACGTGCACTTCGAGGTCTTCCACGACCGCTTCCGGATCCGCTTCCGCGTCGACGGCGCGCTGTACGAGGTCGATTCGCCGCCGCGCCACCTGGCCAGCGCCCTGGTCAGCCGCATCAAGGTGATGAGCGACCTCGACATCGCCGAGACCAAGCTGCCCCAGGACGGCCGCATCCAGCTCAGCATCGACGGCCGTCCGGTGGACCTGCGCGTGGCGACCCTGCCGGGCATCTCCGGCGAGTCCTGCGTGCTGCGCGTGCTCGATCGCTCGGCGGTCAGCCTGGATCTGGCCCAGCTGGGCTTCGAAGAGCGCGAGCGCCGCCTGCTGCGCGCGGTCACCAAACTGCCCTCGGGGATCGTGCTGGTGACCGGCCCCACGGGCTCCGGCAAGACCACCACGCTGTACGCGCTGCTGAACGAGATCAACGACCCGGGCGTCAAGGTGATCACCGTCGAGGACCCGGTCGAATACGATATCGAAGGCGTGGTGCAGATCCCGATCCACGACGACATCGGGGTCACCTATGCGGCCGTGCTGCGCACGGTGTTGCGCCAGGACCCCGACAAAATCCTGGTGGGCGAGGTGCGCGACGGCGAGACCGCCGGGGTGGCCATCGAAGCCAGCCTGACCGGCCACACGGTGTTCGCCACGGTGCACACCAACGACGCGCCCAGCGCGGTCACGCGGCTCCTGGACATGGGGCTAGAGCCCTACCTGCTCTCGGCGACCCTGGAGGTGGTGCTGGCCCAGCGGCTGGTGCGGCGCGTGTGCAGCGCCTGCAAGCAGACCTTCGAGCCCGACGAGGAGCTGCTGCGCGAGCTGGGCCCGGACGCCGACCGCGTGCGCGGCCGGCTGCTGTCCTACGGCAAAGGCTGCGAGTCCTGCTTCCGCACCGGCTATCGCGGGCGCATGGTGATCGCCGAGATCCTGCTGATGGACGAGACCCTGCGGCGCGCGATCCTGGAGGGCGAGTCGACCGGCGAGCTGCGCCGCCGAGCCCGCTCGGCGGGGATGCGCAGCCTGCGCGACAGCGGCCTGGACGCGGCCCTGGCCGGCGCGACGACCCTCGACGAGGTGCTGCGCGAGACCGGCGCCTATTGAGCGCCGCCCCTTGGGCCTTCCGGCCCGCTAGACTCACCGCGACCCCATGGCCAAGAAGCTCAATCGCAACGTCAGCGCCGCCCGGCCCGCTCCGCGCTCCTCCTCGGCCGGGCCCGGGCCTGGCTCGGCCCGGCCCAAACGCGGCCGGCGGGTCTCCGCGCAGCTCCTGACCGACTGGACGGTGCAGATGGCCACGCTCTCCGAGGCGGGCATCCCCGTGGTCCGGGCGCTCAAGATCCTCGAGGGCCAGGCCCGCCCGGGGCCCTTCAAGGCCGTGCAGGGCGAGCTGGTCGAAGACGTCTCGGGCGGCGCGCCGCTCTCGGAGGCGATGACGCGCCACGGGCGCATCTTCGACGGCCTGTACACCGCCATGGTGCGCGCCGGCGAGACCGGCGGCGTGCTCGACGTGGTGCTCTCGCGCCTGGCCTACTTCCGCGAGCGCGCCGCCGCGGTGCGCTCCAAGGTGGTGGGGGCGCTGATCTACCCGGCCATCGTGCTGTTCGTGGCCCTGGTGGTCGTGACCGTGGTGATGCTGTTCATCATCCCGCGCTTCCGCGAAGTGTTCGATT
>JBIKLM010000547.1:0-2740 GCA_044359835.1 Planctomycetota bacterium | reverse complement strand
CTGCGCGCGCGGCTCGAGCTGCCGCTCGAGCTGCCGCACCTCAACCGCAGCCCGGGCAGCGAGGGCGATTGGCGCGCGCTGTATGACGCGCCCACGCGGCGGCTGGTCGAAGGCGCTTTCGCCCGCGAGGCCGAGCGTTTGGAGTACCGCTTCGATCCGTGAGCGAGCGAAAAACGGGCGCGGCGGCTCTGCACGCGGCCCCGGGGTCGTCGCTGCGATCCGCGGCGGGCCTCAGTGGTTTTCCGGTTGAGTCCATCCCCGCGGCAGCTCGAGCAGTTCGCGGGCGCCGCCCAGCAGCGCCTCGGGCGTGAAGCCGCGCAGGCAGCGCCGTTCCGCCGGCCCGGTCAGCGGGCAGCGCTCGCGGCCGCAGGGCTGGCAATCGAGGCCCAGGCTCAGGGCGCGCTCGCGCTGGCCGTGCTCGGCGCTGTGGCGCGCATCCATGGGACCCAGCAGGGTCAAGGTGGGCGCTCCGGCGGCGCGCGCCACGTGCCTGGCGCCGCTGTCGGTGCCCACGAACAGCGCCGCCGAAGTCGCCAGCGCGATCAGCTCGGGCAGGCTCGAAGAGCCGCCGCCGAAAGCCAGCAGCGGCCGCTGGCCGCGGGCCGAGAGCCGCTCCTCGACGGCGCGCACCTCGGCCGCCTCCGCCGGAGCGCCGGTCAGCACCAGGGGCAGGTCCAGCTCCGCCGCCAGGGGGCCCAGCAGGGCCGCGGCGCTGTCCGCGTCGAGGGCCTTGGCGGAGGCGGGGCGGCCGCCCACCGAAGCCAGCAGGTACGGCCGGCCCGGGGGCAGGCCCAGCTCGGCCAGGCGGAGGGCGCAGGCCTCCCGAGCCGCGGGGCTCGGCTCGAGGTGCGGCCGGGCGCTCCTGAGGCACAGCCCCAGAAAGGGCAAGAGCTCGGCGTAGGCCTGCCCCACGGGCCGCGGCAGCGGCGCGGGCAGCAGGGCGGTGCGGTTGCCCCGGCCGCTGGCCCGCGCCGGGGCGTGGCCGCGGGTCAGCAGAAGCCCCCGCCCGTCCCGGAACAGCCCGATGCGCTCCGGGATGCCGGCCCGCCAGGCCAGCCAGGCGCTGCGCAGGGAGCCGGTCAGCAGCAAAGCGGCGGCGTGGCCTGCCCAGGCCCGCGGGTCCTCGCCGCCCCGGCCCCCGTGAGCCAGGCGCGGGCTGCCGGGGAAACGCCCCTCGAACAGGGGCAGGAGCGCGGCGGGTCCCGCCAAGGTCAGCGCCTCGGCCCGCCCCTCGGCGGCCAGGGCCCCGTGCAGGGCGCGCACGACGGGCTCGGCCGCGACCAGGTCGCCGAGCCAGCTCGGCAGTCGCAGCAGCAGGGGCAGGGGGCAGGCGAGGGGCATGGGGCAGGACGGGATCTACAAGCCGCCGAGGGCCGCGGCCAAGGGGGGGGTCAGCCAGGGGTCAGCACTGGCCGGAGGCCCAGCGGGCGAGCCTGAGGGCAGAGACCGCAGCGGCGGGCTGAGCCAACCGGCTCGGCGGTCCCAGGCGTTGCCCTGGTCGCCCGGGGGCCGCTGCAAAGGCCCGTCCCGGTCCGGGCCTCGGGTCAGGCCCCGGGTCAGGGCAGGGGTCCGAGCAACTCCAGGGCCGCCGCCACGACCTGCTCCGGCGGCAGGTCGCGCAGGCAGCGGTGGTGCCCCAGCGGGCAGACCCGCTCGAGGCAGGGGGAGCAGGGCAGGCCGGCCAGCCGCACGACGCGGCAGCGCTCCAGGCTGCTGGCGGTCAGTTCGGGGAAGTTCGGCCCCATGACCGAGACGCAGGGCACCCCGAAGGCGGCGGCGATCCAGCGCGGGCCGGAGTCCCCCACCAGCAGCAGCGCGGCGTCCCGGATCCAGGCCGAGAGCAGGCGCAGGTCGCGCTGCTCGGCGGGCACCAGGGCCGGGCGGCTCTTGGCCTTGGCTTGGACGGCTTCGAGGATCGGCGACTCGCTGGGCGCGCCGCACAACAGGGCCCGCAGGCCGCGGATCTCTGCCAGGCGGTCGAGCGCGGCGGCGAAGTGCTCGGGGGGCCAAAGCTTGCTGGCGCCGAAGGCGGCTCCCGGGGCGCACACCAGGTAGGGTCGCCCGGGCTCGAGCCCCAGGGAGCGCGCCAGCTCGCGCGCCCGCTCGGCGGTCTCGGGCGCCACCGCGAGCCGCGGCTCGAGGCTCGGCACGGACAGGCCCAGCAGGCCGGCCACGTCGCGCAGGAGGTGCGCGGTGGGGATCGGGACCCGGCGCCCGCCCGCGGAAGGCGGCACCACCCGGTGGGTCAGGAGCGGGGCCCGCCCCGACAGCGCCGCCCCGGCGCGCACGGGCACCCGCGCGCGGAAGACCCGCAGGGCCGCCCCGAACGAGTTGGACAGGAGCAGCGCCGCCTCCGGCCGGCGCTCGGCCAAGGCGGCGCGCTCCTCCGCAGCGCGGCCGAAGGGCACCAGGTGGGCCGCCCAGGGCCCATCGGCCAGGACCGGCGCCAAGTGGCGCCGCACGCCGATCCAGAGGCGCTCGAAGCGCCGCTCCGCCGCAGCCGCCTCCAGGATCGGCGTGGCCATCACCAGGTCGCCGAGCCAATTGGGAGCGCGGATCCACAGGGAGCGGGGCGCGATGGCGGCCATGGCCGCATCGGACGCGGCGGCGGGGGCCGCTGTCAACCCGTGCGCACAGGCGCAGCGCCCCGGGGCGCTATGCTGCTGCGTCCCCCACCCCCGGGCGTTTGCCCGGCGGGCCCGCTCCCCAACCCGCTCGGCGGCCTCGCCGCCCGGCTCCC
>JBIKLM010000128.1:0-10045 GCA_044359835.1 Planctomycetota bacterium | reverse complement strand
CAACGGGCAGCGCCGCGGCACGCAGGCCGCCGGTCCGGGTCAGCGCCTGCGGCTGCGGCTGATCAACGCCGGCGCTTCGACCTACTTCTACGTCCACAGCAGCGCCGGGCCCCTGAGCGTGGTCGCTGCGGACGGATCCGCGGTGGAGCCGATCCGCGTCAAGCGCCTGCTGATCGGCATCGGCGAGACCTACGACGTGGAGCTCCGCCTGCCGGGCCCCGGGGCGTTCGAGCTGCGCGCCACGGCCCAGGACGGCTCCGGTCACGCCTCGCTGTTCCTGGGGAGCGGGGCCGAGGTGCCGGCCATCGACCCGCCGCGGCCCGACCTCTATCGCATGGAGGCCACCCTGTTGGCGGGCATCCTCGAAGCGCGGCGCAGCGCGGGGCTCGACGACGAGCAGGCCCTGGCGAGCGAGCCCGAGCGCCCGCTCTCCCCCTATGCGCGCCTGCGCGCCCGGCGGCCGGAAGCCCCCTGGAGCGCCGGCAGCACGCAGCCGCCCGCGCCCGAGCCGGGCAGCGCTCCAGCGGCGGAGACCGGCGAAAACGACGCCAACGACGCACCGGCGAGCCCGGATTCGCCCCCCGGGGCTGCCGTGCGCGAGCTGACCCTGCGCTTGACCGGCGACATGCGCCGCTATGTCTGGTCGCTCGACGGGCGGACCCTGGCCCAGGACAGCGTGATCCCCGTGGCGCGCGGCGAGCGCCTGCGGCTCGAGCTGGTCAACGACACGATGATGCACCACCCGATGCACCTGCACGGGTTCTTCTTCCGCCTGATCGAGGGCCAGGGCCAGCGCTCGCCGCTCAAGCACACCGTCGACGTGCCGCCGATGGGCAAGCGCACGATCGAGTTCGACGCCAACGAAGACGGCGACTGGCTGCTGCACTGCCACCTGCTCTACCACATGAAAGCCGGCATGACCCGCGTGGTGCGGGTCGGGGATCCGCCCGCGGACACCCCGCCCGAGCTGCCCGAGGACATGCTCGATCCGCCGGTGTTCCTGCTGGATGGCGTGATCTCGAACTACATGACCACCGGCACCGCCACCCTGATGGATGCGCGCAACGAATTCGGCATCCTCTGGGACGCGGGCCTCGACGAAACCGATGCCAGCGGGCAGGAGCGCCCCTTGGACGGCGAATTGGACCTGCTCTGGTCGCGTTACCTCGGCCCGAACCTCTCGCCCTTCGTGGGCTATCGCTTCACCAACGAAGAAGACGCCGACAACCGCTGGTTCGCCGGCGCCCTGTATCGCTTGCCCTACCTCGTCACCGCGCGCGGCCTGCTGGACAGCGAAGGCGACCTGCGCCTCAACCTGTCGAAGGACTTCCAGCTGGCGCCGCGCTGGATGCTGTTCGTGAGCGGCGAATACGACACCCTGCGGGAGTGGGAGTTCCAGGGCCAGATCGAGTACCTGCTGAGCCAGCGTTTTTCGTTCCTGCTGGGCTTCCAGAGCCGCCACGGCGCGGGCTTGGGCCTGTCCCTGCGGCTGTGAGCGCCGGACCTGCGCTGCCGATCCCTGCCCAAGCAGCGCGCTGCGCCTAGGCTGGGGCGGAGCGTGGGGGCCGGCGGGCGAGATCCGGACCGCGAGGCCCCCTGCCCGGGGGCCACCTGGGCCGGTGCGCGGAGCGCCGGCCTGGTGCGCTCTCCCGCCCCGGCAGATAATCGCCATGGGCCCCCCGATCCCGGGGGACATCCCTGGAGATCCCAAGCAGCAAAGACCATGCAGCCTCGAGCCTCGCGCCGCACCCTGTTCTGCCTGACCCTGAGCCTCGGCCTGACCCTGGCCTGCACCAGCACGCGCTCGGGCCAGAGCGGCGGCTTGCGGCCCTACCCGCTCGACACCTGCCTGGTGACCGAAAACGCCCTGGGCTCCATGGGCGACCCGGTGACGCTGGCCTACCAGGGCCAGGAGATCAAGCTGTGCTGCGCGCCCTGCGTCGAGGAATTCCAGGCGCACCCCGAGCAGTACCTGGCGCGCCTGCGCTGATTTGTGCGGGGGCTGCGGGGGGCCGGGGCCCGCGGAGCGGGCGCGGACGGCGCTCTGGCCCCGGTCGAAGGGGCCCGCCCCGGAAGCACGTTCCGAGCATCGCCGCCCAAGTGCCCGGGAAAGCGGCCCGATCCGCGGACGCCGGCGGCGAAGCCGGCCGGTCCGGGGGCCCAGGGGAGCCGTCGCCCCGGGGCGGGCCAGGTCAAGTCGGGGGAGGAGCCCGGTCGAAAGGGATGGGCCGGCTTCGGCCCCGCTGCCCGTCCATGATCCATCGCTGTCTGCGCGCCGGATTCACGCTGCTCGAACTGGTGCTGATGCTGGTGCTGCTGGCGGTGGTGGCCTCCGCGGGCATGAGCTGGTATTTCGACCGCAGCACGGTGACCCTCAAGAACGCCGGCGAGCTGCTCGTCGAAGACATCAGGATCGCGCAGCAGCGGGCCGCTTTCGCCGCCGATGCGACGCGGATCTCGTTCAGCAACGGCGGCTATCGCATCGCCAACAGCAGCGGGGTCCTGATCCAGAACCCGCGCACGGCGCTGCCCTTCGAGCGCGACTACGATCGCGACGCCGTGTTCCGCGGCGTCAGCATCGAGCAGGTCGATTTCGGCGGCGGGGACACCAGCTTGACCTTCGATGCCCAGGGGGTGCCCCTGCGCGGCGGGCGGGTGCTGCTGACCTTCCAGGGCGATCGCCTGGCGATCGAGGTCGACGCCTCGGGCTTCGCCAAGCTCAGCGTGCTGGCCTCGGATCAGGACCTCGCGCCAGCCCTGGCGCCCCAGCCGGCGCAGTGATTGGCCGCAAGCCCAGTTGACCACTGAGGGTGATCGAGGGGCACGGACAGACAGCTTGGGCGGCTCAGGTCCGATCTGGGCCGAGTGGGCTGCCTGCTCGGCGCTCTCAAGCGCGGCGCGGACCGGGGAAGAACGCGTTGGTGCGGCGGATGTATTCCGCGTAGGCCGGACGCCGCTCGCCGATGTCCTTCTCGAGCATGGCGACACCGGAGACCTTGAGCAGCATGAAGCTGATCAGCAGCGGCCCCGGCAGGCTCCACCAGGCACCGACGGCGCAGGCCGACAGGTACCAGGCCCAGTTCATGCAGAAATTTCCGAAGTAGTTCGGATGCCGCGTGTAGCGCCACAGGCCGCGGTCCATGACCTGGCCGCGGTTCTCGGGCGCGTGCTTGAAGCGCAGGAGCTGCAGGTCGCCCAGGGCCTCGAACAGGAACCCGACCGCGAAGACCAGGGCCGCCAGGCTGTCCAGCAGGCCCCAGGCCGGTCCGGGGGCCGCCAGGGCGCCGAACAGCGGCAGCGAGATGACCCAGGCCAGCGTGGCCTGCAGCCAGAAGATCATGAACAGGGAGCGGATCCAGAAGCGCGGCTGGCCCGCGCGCATGGCCGTGTAGCGGCGGTCTTCGGGCTCGCCCCACTTGCGCCAGGTCAAGTAACCGCAAAGGCGCAGGGTCCAGAGGGCCACGGAGCCCAGCACGAAGCCCTGGCGGGCGCTGAGCTCGGCCAGGTCCAGGCCACCCTGCGGTTGCAGGTAGACCAGGCTGGCGCCCAGGAATGCCACCGGCCAGACGGGATCGATGATGCTGGCGTCGGCCAGGACCAGGCTCAGGGCCCAGACCAGGCTCATGCCGGCGATCAGCCAGGGCAGGGCGCTGAGATAGATGCTGAAGTCGGGCACGGGGTGGCTCCTCTGCGGGCATGTTCGCCGAAGCCGGGGCCGCGGATGCGACCCGCGGGCGGGCTAGGGGCCCCTCTCTGGGACCGGGCGGCCGCTGCCCCCCTGCCCAAGGGGCCCCGAGCGGGTTAGAAGGGAGGGTATGCAGAGCGAATGGCACAGCCTGTCGGGAGCCCCGGTGCCGGACCTGCCAAGGATGCTGCAGGAGCTGGCGGGCAGCGGGGACCTGTCCTTGCACGTGGGCGCGGACTCGAAGAACCGCGGCGAACACACCTTCTTCGTCTGTGTGGTGGCGATCCAACGACCCGGGGAAGGCTGGCGGGTGGTGTACCGATGCCTGCGCGAGAAGCGCATGAACCACCTGGCCGATCGCCTGTTCCGGGAGGCGCACCTTTCGATCGAGCTGGCCACCGAGATCAGCGGCCATCTGGGCCGTCCCATCGTGGTGCACATCGACGCCAACCCCGACGAGCGCCACCGCTCCTCGCGCTATGCCCGCTCCCTGGCCGGCATGGGCCGGGGCTCGGGGTTCGAGGTGCGCCTCAAGCCGGACGCCTGGTGCGCCACCTGCGTGGCGGACCACGTGGTCAAGGGCAAGCACGTGCGGGCGGCCTGAGGCTCCGCGGGGCGCGGGCGCTGGCTAAGCTGGAGCCATGCGCCTCCCTGCCCTAGCGATCGCCGCCCTGCTGCTCGATTCCTCGTTTTCCGCGCTGCGGGCGCAGGAAGTCCCGCCGCGCCCGATCAAGAACACCTCCGGGGGCGAGCTGCTGCCCGAGGAGGCCTGCTACGACGTGCTGCACTACGCCCTCGAGCTCGAGGTCGACCCGCCGGCGCGCCAGATCAGCGGCCAGCTGCGCATGGACGCCGCGCTGCTCTCGGCCTCGCCCGCGCTGGTCTTCGACCTGGACGAGACCCTGGCCATCGCAGCCGTCGAGCTCGACGGGCAGCCGGTCGCGCACACGCGCGAGCCCGAGCAGCGCGTGCGCGTGCCGCTGGCCGGTCTGACCCCGGGCGCGCGCTTCGCGTTGACGGTGCGCTACGGGGGCCAGCCGCGGCGCGCGCCCAATCCGCCCTGGGTCGGCGGCTTCACCTGGAAAACGACCGGCGACGGCCGACCGTTCATCGCCACCTCCTGCCAAGGGGAAGGCGCGGACCTGTGGTGGCCTTGCAAAGACCATCCCTCGGACAAGCCCGATTCCATGGACATCGCCGTGACCGTGCCGGCCGGCCTGTTCTGCGCCAGCAACGGGCGGCTGGTGGCCGACGAGCCGGCCCGCGAAGGCTGGGTGCGCCAGCGCTGGCACGTCTCGACGCCGATCTCCAACTACGCCGTGGCGCTCAACATCGCGCCCTACGTCCACCTGTCCAGCGAACTCGTGCGGCCCGGCGGGGACCCCCTGCCGGTCGATTTCTGGGTGCTGCCCGAGAACGAAGCGGCCGGTCGCAAGTTCCTGCCCCAGATCGTCGAGCACCTGGCCTTCTTCGAGCGCACCTGCGGCCCCTACCCGTTCCGCGCCGACAAGTACGGCGTGGTCGAGACGCCGCACCTGGGCATGGAGCACCAGACCATCATCGCCTACGGCAACGCCTACGCCGGCGATGACAACTTCGACTACGACTGGCTGCACCACCACGAGCTGGCCCACGAATGGTGGGGCAACCTGGTGACCGCCCAGGACTGGAACGACTTCTGGATCCACGAGGGCATCGGCACCTACATGCAGGCCCTGTTCCTCGAGCAGAAGTTCGGCCGCGAGGCTTACTTCCAGAAGATGCGCCTCGATCGCGGTCCGATCATGAACCGCGGTGCGGTGGCGCCGCGCGGGCCGCGCGACACGCACTGGATGTACTTCGCCAGCCGGGACAGCGGCTCCCCGGGCGGGGACATCTACTACAAGGGCTCGTGGATCTGCCACAGCCTGCGCTGGCTGCTCGGCGACGAGGACATGGCCCGTGTGCTGCGGCGCTGGGCCTATCCCGACCCGGCCCTGGAAGCGAGCCAGGACGGCAGCGCCTGCCGGCTGGCGACCACCGACGAATTGCTGGCGATCGCCGAACAGGTCACCGGCCGCGAACTCGGCTGGTTCTTCGAGGTCTATCTGCGCCAGCCGGCCCTGCCCGAGCTGCTGGCCGAGGCCGCCGACGGGCGCCTGCGCCTGTCCTGGAAGCTGCCGGGCGATCTGCCCTTCCCCATGCCGGTGCCCGTCCAGGTGGGCGACGAGCTGCGGCGCATCGAGGTGCCGGTCGAAGGGGCCGAGATCGACCTGGGCGGCCAGACCTACCAGGTGGATCCCGAGGGCTGGCTGCTGAGGCTGATCCCCAAGGCGCCCCGCAAGCGCCGCGGGGAATGACCGGGGCAAGCCAGCGCCGGGCTGCGCTGCAAAGCGGCGCAGCCCGGCGCGGGAGACCCGCCCACAGGCAGGTCCAAGGCCGATCAGAGGCCGATCAGGCGGGCGATTCTTGCCGGCTCTGCGATCGCCCGCTCGGCGATCCACGGCTCGGCTATTGCCCACTTGGCTACTGCCCGCTCGGCTTCTCCGCGGCGGCGGCGAGCGCCTTGGCCTCCGCCTCGCGGCTCATTCCGGCGCGCAGGCTGGCGCGGCGCTCTTCGGGCAGGCTGTTCCAATAGTCCAGGGTTGCCTGGGCCGTTTCCGCCAGGGAGCGGGTGCGGAATCCGGCCGCGACCGCCTTGGCGTTCGAGACCGCGTTGATGCCGGCCAGCTCGGTGCCGCGGGGAGACCAAACCGGCAATTCGCCCCAGGGGTTGAGCCCCAATTGGGCGCAGCGCTCGGCGGGCACGTAGGTGAAGCGCGCATCGCTGGTGGTCACCGCGCGGCACCCGTGGGCCAGATCGGCCATGGTGGCGCCGTAGTGGGGTCCGACCAGGTTGTAGGCGCCGCTGCGCTCGGCCAGCAGCGAGTCCAGGGTGAACTCGGCCAGGTCGCGCACGTCGATCCACTGCACCGGATCCTGCCCATCGCCGGGCAGCAGCACCTCGCCGCCCTGCTGGATGCGGGCCGGCCAATAGGTGAAGCGGTCCGTGGGGTCCCGGGGCCCCACGATCAGACCGGGGCGCAGGTGCAGGACCTGGCCCGGCAGCTCCTCTTCGGCGGCGGCCTCGCAGAGCACCTTGAGCCCGCCGTAGGTGTTGTTGTCGAGCTTCTCGTCGGTCGGGTCATCGAGCTTGGCCAATTCCGCGCCCTCCTCGAGCCCGACGATCGACAGGTCCGGATAGACCGAAACGGTCGAGATCAGGGCGTATCGGCGGATCCGGCCGGACAGCAGCTTGCAGACCGCGCGGGTCAGGCGCGGCAGATAGCTCGAGGTGTCGACCACGAAATCGAAGCGCCGGGCGCCCTCCAGGGCCTTGAGGCCCTCGCCCTTGTCGGGGTCGCGGTCGCCGTACAGCTTCTCGAGCTCAGGGTAGAGGTCGGCGTTGGTCTTGCCGCGGTTGAACAGGGTCACCCGGAGGCCGCGCGCCAGGGCGGCGTCCACCACGGCGGGGCCCAGGAAACCGGTCCCGCCGAGCACCAGCAGGCTCTGGGCCTCGGGGCGCGGATCGGCGGTCTTTCCGGAAGGCTGCGGCTGTGCGCTATCACGCCGGCTGGAGCCCGCGGAGGAGTGGGAGGAGGCGGCGGCGCTGGCCAGGGCGCCGGCGCTGCTGAGCAGCGCCCCGGCTCCGGAGAGCAGATGTCGGCGGTTGAGCATTGGGTGGGTCCGGGAAAAGACGGGCCCATATCGCGGGTCCGGGGGGCATATTCCTGAAATCTCGCCGCCGCCGCGGCGCTTCTCGCCGCCGATGGTGCCCGAATCCGCCTCCCTCGCTCCCCGTCGCCTGCTGGCCTGGCTGGGCACGATCCACTTCCTGATCCTCGGCTCCTGGTACGTCCTGAGGCCCTTGCGGGACGAGATCGCCACGGTCGATCCCCGCAAGATCCCTTGGCTGTGGACGGCGGTGTTCGTGGTCATGCTGCTGGCCTCGCCCCTGTTCGGCTGGGCGGTGGCGCGCCTGCCCCGGCGCCGCTTCCTGGGGGGCACCCTGGGCCTGTTCGGCCTGGCCCTGGCGCTGCAGGCAGGCCTGCTCCGCTACGGCCCCGACGCCTGGCGCGGGCCCCTGGAGCTGTGCTTCTACATCTTCTGTTCGGTCTACAGCCTGTTCGTGGTCAGCGTGTTCTGGAGCTTCGCCAGCGACCTGCTGCGCGCCGGCTCGGCGGAGCGGCTGTTCGGCCCGGTGGCCGCCTGCGGAACGCTGGGCACGATCGCGACCTCGCAGGTGGTCAGCAGCTTTCGCGAGAGCCTCTCGATCGAGGCCCTGGTGGTGCTGGCGCTGCTGCTGCTCGAAGGCGCCCGGCAGGGCATGCTGCGCCTCGACCGCGAGGTCAGCCAAGCGGGCTTGTTGCCCGGTGGCGTTGGCCCGCTGGCGGCCGGAGCCCGGGAGCAGCGCGTCGAGGGCGGGGTGCTCGAGGGCATCGCGGTCGTGTTCCGCTCCCCGTACCTCTTGGCGATCGTCGCCTGCGTGAGCCTGACCAGCCTCAACGGCTCGATCTACTACCAGCTGCAATCGGAGCTGCTGCAGGACCAGATCGCCAGCCGCGAAGCGCGCGGCTCGTTCCTGGCCGATCTCAACAAATACACCAGCTATTTCACCCTGGCCGGCCAGCTGTTCCTCAACGCCTGGCTGCTCGAGCGCATCGGCGTGGGGCGCACCCTGTTGGTCCAGCCCCTGTGGGCGGCGATCGGCCTGGTTGGCCTTGGGTGGGCGATCCACACGAATTCGCCCCAGGTGCTGGTGCTCTTCACGCTGTTCGATGTGGGCAGCCGCACGATCGCCCACGGCCTGGCCAAACCGACCCGCGAATACCTGTTCACGCTGGTGCCCCGCGAGCAGAAGTACCGCGCCAAGAACTTCATCGACACGGCGGTCTATCGCGGCGCCGATGCGGCCGGGGCCTGGGCCATTCAGCGCGTGCTCGTGCTCGGCACCGCCTTGTCCCAGCTCAGCCTGCTCGGTCTGCTGCCGGCCGCCGTGTGGGCCGGCCTGACGCTGGCCCTGGGCCGGCGTGCCAAGCAGCGCCGCAGCGCGGTCGATGCCGCGGAAGCGGGCCCCGGCGTCGGGGCTTGAGCCACCGCGCGGCGGGAGCGCCAACGGCGGAGCGCAGACGTATTCGGCAGCCCTCGGAAGCCGAAGGCCGCGGGCGCCGGCCGAGCCCGCGCTCGGCCGGCGCGGGTCACTTGGTCGGCCGCAGCTCGATGCGCACGCGGCCCAATTCGCCGCCTTCGGCGCTGGCGCGCGGCGGGCGGAACTCGAGCCGCTCCTCGGCCCGCGAAACCCCTTCGGCCAGCATCTCGGCGTACAGGGCCTCGAGCCGCGACCCGGCCACCGCCAAGGCCGCCTCGCGCGTGCGCGCTTCGGCGCGCGCATCGGCGCCCGGCCGCAGCAGGGCATACAGCCGATCGAGGGCCAGCTCGGCGCTTTGGCGCTCGAGATCGAGGGCCAGCAGCCTCTCGCGGGCCTGCTCGGCCTCGCTGAACAGCCCGAGCAGGGTCGCCGCGCGGGTCTCGGAGGCCAGCGCCTCGCGGCGCTGCTCGAGGGCATCGCGGCGCTGGCGCACCTGGCGGGCCAGGGCTTCGGCCTGCTCGCGCGAAGGATTGGCGAGCTGCGCTGCGCGCAGCCAGTCGCCGCTGCCGAATTCGTGGGTGAAGACGGCCCGCAGCCGCTTGTCCGCGCGCAGCTGCCGAGCGATGTCCGCCAGCGTCCGCCGCTGCTCCGCGTCCAGCTCGGCCCAGCCCGCGGGGAATTCGAGGGTGCGCACCTCGATCGGTTTGGGTTCATCCGCGCCGCCCAAGCCGAACAGGCCGGTCACGCTGCCGGCCACCCGCAGGGGCGAGCTGGTCACCGCGCTGGCGATCACCTGCCCGAGGGTCGAGACCGCGGTCGAAGCCAGCTTCGAGGCGCTGAGGCCGTCGCGCCCGGTCGAGAACGAGGCCGGCAGGGCCAGCTCCCCGCTGTCGTTCTTGAGCAGGAAGATCACCGAATCGAGCGGTGCGGGCAGCTTGAGGTAACGCGCGATCGGACCGTCGGCGGGCTCGGACAGGGACAGGTCGGTGAAGGTCGCGCGGGTCTCGACCTGGATGCCATCCTGGCCCTCGAGCCGCGTGCGCAGCTTGAAGTCGAGCACGCCGTCGTCGATCTCGACGCCGGCCCGTTGGGCCAGACCGTAAAAGGCCGACAGCTCGAGCCCAGCCACGTCGAGGCGGACCAACCCCTCGGGCACGGGGTACAGAGTCACGCGCCCCACGGCGCTGATCTCCTGCATCAAAGGACGCAGCTCGTACTGCGCTTCGTCCTTGGACCCGGCCACGGCGCGGCCG
>JBIKLM010000127.1:0-10053 GCA_044359835.1 Planctomycetota bacterium | reverse complement strand
GGCGGCCTCTCCAGCATCCAGGCGTTCGAGCGCCTTCTGCGGCGGCGGCCAGGTCGGAGCCAAGCGGCGCGCGGCCTCGTAGGCGCGCCGCGCCCGCACCGGATCGCCCAGGGCGGCCTGGAACTTGCCCTCCCAGAAGTGCGCCACCGGCCGGCTGAACAGGGTCACGGCCTCGCTGTCCATCAGGTCGATCACCGGCAGCAGCTTGTCGAGCCCTGCCTGCGCCCGCGCGCGCCGTGCCGCTTCCGGCAGCTCGCCCGCGGGCCGCAGGTAGAACTTGCGCAGCTGGTCGAGCATGCGCTGGAAGGTCTGGTCGTAGCTCTCCTTGTCGAGCGGCTGGCGCTGCTGGATGCGGCGCCATTCGGCTTCGAGGTGCTCACCCCAGCTCTCTGGCCGCGGGTCCTCGGGCAAGGCCGCCATGCCGATCGGCGAGGAGGCGTAGGTGTAGTAGACCTTGGTCCAGGGATTGACCGCGCCGAGCAGCGCCGCGCCCGTGGACCAAAGCCCGAGGGCCAGGGCCAGGGCGGCTGCGCCGAGGCCGATGCGGCGCCCGCTCAGGCCGTGGGCGGCCCACAGCCCGAAGGCCGGGCAGAAGGCCACGAACCAGCGCATGCCGAAGCTCGAGCCGCCGAAGTTGCGCGAGCTGGTCAGGTAATAGAGCGCCAGCAGCAGGCTGCCGACCACGCTGGCCGCCAAGAGCCCCGGCGCCAGCGGCGAGCGCCGACCGCGCAGGGCCGCCGCGGCCCCCAGGCCCGCGAACCACAGCAGCAGCGGATGGTGGCTGAACAGCCCGCTGTGCCCGAAGAGCGCGTGCAGGGCGTAGTTCCAGCCTTCGCCCGCGCCGCGCGCTTCGCCCACGCCGGTCAGGGACATCAGTAGGAACGGCGAGAGCGCGTAGCGGAAGGCCTCGCTATGCAGGCCGAAGGGCCGCAGATCGCCGGCGATGCTGAGATTGATGGCGGCGTAGAGGGCCAGGGGCGGCAGGGCGGCGGCGATGAAGCTCGCCAGGGGACGGGGCGAGCGCTCGCGGCGCGCGGCCAGGGCCACCGGCCAGAGGGCCAGGGCGGCCGGGAAGCACAGGCCCAGATCCATGGTGGCGGCCACGGAGAGCGCCAGGCCGGCCGCGGCGTAGCGGCGGCGCTCGATCGCCAGCCAGGCGAGAGCCGCCAGGGCGCCGGCGGGGGCGTGCTGGTTTAGCACCAGCGCGTAGGGCAGCAGCAACGAACCGGAGAACAGCCCGAGCAGCAGCAGGGCGATCGTGCGCGCGCCGAGCTCGAAGCGCCGCAACAGGTGTGCAAGGGCCCACAGGCCGAGCCAGGTGGGCAGGCCCACCAGCAGCCAGGTCAGCGCTTGGGGCACGCTGAGCGGGAGGCCCCACAGGCTCCCGCGCGTGTCGATCGCAAGCCCGAAGAGGTGATGCAGCAGCGCGTAGGGCAGGGCGCCGAGCAGCGCCAGCATCGGCGGCTGGTGGCTGTAGTAGCGCCCGTCGAAGCGCACCTTGTCGCCCTGCCAGAAGTAGGTGCTGCCGTCGATCGCCAGGGTGCCGCGCTCGGCCAGGGACTCGATCGTCGCCAGGCGCGAGGCATCGGCCCAGGAACCAGGCCGCAGCTCGGTGCCGAGCAGGATCGCCAGGGCGATCCCCAGCAGCGCCCAGCGCACGGGACCCGGCAGGCCAGGGCGCGCCCGCTCGGAGGTCTCGGGAAGCGGGCCGGGGCCGGGCTGGGGGCTGGAGCGCGGCTCGGGCTGCATGGGGCGCTCCCAAGGTAGCCTGCCGGGAAGGGGTGCGTGGCCCGGGGCGCTCGGTCGAGCGCCGGGGCGGGCGCTCGCCCGGGATTCGCAGCGCGGGGGGCTCGGGGGATTCGCAGCGGCGGGCCGGCGGAGCGGCGCATTCCGCCAAGCGGGCGGCGGTGTCGGCTGCGGCGGTGTGGCGTGGTGCGCGATCGGACCCGACAGCTCCGGTCGGGCGGACCGGTGCCGCGATGCGGGTCGCGGCGCTCCCAGAGGCTTCAGCCGGCGTCGAGCCGCGCCAGCTCCTCGAGGGCCTCCGCCACCGCCGGGCCGCGGGCGCTCGCGGCCAGCCGTTCGGCTTGGTCCGCGGAGAGCTCGAAGTGCTCGAGGGCCTCGAGCAGGGCGAAACGCGCGGAGCGGCCCAAGCGCGCCTCCGCCGCGGCGCGGCCCACCGCCAACCACAGACGCCCGAGTTCCCGGTCGGGGCCCGCTGTGCCCGCTTGTTTGCGCCGCTCCGCCAAGGTCCGCAGGCCCGCGGCTTCGAGGGCCTCGAAGACCGGCTCGGGCAGCAACTGCCAGCGCGCTTGCCAGCCCGGATCGGCGACCAGCGCGGCCAGCTCCGCGAAACCCTCGCCGGGCTCGAATCGAATGCCGCGCTCTGCATAGGAACTGCGCAGCCGCTCGAGCGCCGCGCTGCGATCCGCGCGCAGCCACAGCTCGGCGGTGCGATCGCCGTAGGCGCGCACCCAGGCCCGGTCCGCCTGGGGCGGCCGCCAGGGCACCCACTGGCCGTCGCGCTCGACCAGGCGCTTCATCACGATCGCATCGATGTCGCGCGCGGCGAACACGCGCTCGGCCTGCTCGGGATCGCGCTCGGCCAACCAGCGCTCCGGGATCAGCGCGGCGAACATCACCGTGCGGCCGTCCAGGAACACCCGGCAGGCGGGCCATAGCCAAAAGCCCAGATAACCGCCCCATTCGTAGGGATGGAACAGCTTGGCCTCGAGGCCGCTCTCCGCCAGGCGCTGCCGCGCCTGCACCGGGAACAGGCGCTCGTCCTCCGCGGCCAGGTAGGCGCCGCGGGCCAGGTTCTCGCGCTGCAGGCGCACGTAGTTGCTCGAGAACAGGGCCCACAGGCCCAGGGCCGCCGCTGCGCTCGGCAGCCAGGCGGTCGCGCGCGCCAAGCGGCCGCGCGCCAGCGCCGGCGCCAGCAGGGCCAGGCTCTCGACCAGCGGGAACCAGGCCAGCCAGAAGAAGCGGCGCGCCTTGATCGACAGCACCAGACACAGGGCCAGGAAGGCCAGGCGCTCGAGGGGCAGGTCCGGGCGGCGGCGCAGCAGACCCTGGAGGCTGGAGCCGAGGCGCAGCCCGCCGAGCAGCACGGCCGCCAGCACCAGCAGCCACAGGGACAGGTTGAGCGGCGCGAAACGCAGGTCCCCGGGCAGGATCCAGCCCGGGAACCACTCCTCGATGAAGCGCTCGGGCACGGAGCGCTGGAACAGGGCGTAGCGGTGGCTGTCGAGGAAGGTCGGCGAGAGCGTCGAGCCCAAGAGCGCCGCGCCGAAGGCCAGCAGGTAGGCCCACAGGCGCCGGGAGGCGGCGGGCGCGGCTCGGCTCCCGCTGGCGGCCTCCGGCGCGAGGCGCAGCACGCAGGCCAGCCCGCTGGCGCCCAGGGCGGCACCGGCCAGGATCGGCGCAAACAGCGCCTCGGCATGCAGCTGGATCCACGCCGCCGCTAGCAGCAGGAGCCCGGCGCATTGCCTTGGACCCGGCGCGGGCCATTCACCGCCGCGCTGCCCGGGGCCCGGCGGGCGCGGGAACAGCAGCGCCTCGAGTCCCAGCAGGAACGGCAGGGACAGGAGGTGCGGGCGCAGCTCCCACTTGAGCGCGAACAGCGCGGCGAACAGGGCCGTGGCGGCCGCGGCCCAGGCCCCATCGAGCCGCCGCCGGGCACTGCGGTAGACGGCCCACAGGCACAGGGCGCCGAGCAGCAGGGCGAACAGCCGCAGCCCCGTCAGTCCGCCAGCGCCTTCGATCCAGGCCAGCAGCAGCTGGCTGCCGTATTCCTGGGTTTCCGCTTCGAGGTCCGCGCCCGTGTGGCTGAACGGGTCGAGGCCGGGCAGGCGCCGGTGCTCGAGCATCCAGCGCCCGTTGGAGAGGTGCCACCACAGGTCCCCGGAGAGCAGCGGGCCGGCCAGGGTGAACAGCACCAGCGCGGCGCTCGCCAGGCCGAGGGCCCGCGCCAGCCACAGGCCCGCGCGCGGCTCGGGAGCGCCGCCCGGAGCGGGGCTCACCGCGGCGCCTCGACGGTCAGGCGGCGGTCGAATTCGCGCACCGAGAGGCTGCTGCTCGCGCCGAAGGGCCAGCGCACGGAGATCGAAACCTCGTCCGTGCCCGGCGGGATCTGGAACAGGAGCTCGGGCGGGTTGCCCGCCAGATAGCTCGTGCCCGCGCGCTGCTCCTGCACCAGGGTCAGCTCCTCGGCTTCGATCCGCACCAGGGCTCCGATCGCGTCCGGGTTTCCCGGCCGGCCCGCCAGGCGCAGCGCCAGCCAGCGCGCGCCCGGAACCCGCCCGACGGCGTTGCGCACCAGGAACCGCGCCGGTCCGTTGTTGCTGGTCGCCAGGAAGTCGAGGTCGCCGTCCCGGTCGAAGTCCGCGCCGGCCAGGCAGCGCCAGGGCCGCAGCTCCGCACCGAAGGCGCCCAGCCGGCCGAAGGCCGCTTCGAAGCGCGCGGCTCCGTCGTTCAAGAAGAAATGCGCCGGCTGCCCGACGCAGATCCCGGTGCTTTCATAGTCCGGGCTGGTGTAGCCGTTGAGCAGCAACAGATCCAGGTCCCCGTCGCCTTCGGCATCGAACAGCTCCGCGCCCCAGCCCGTGCGGCCCACGCTGGGGGCCGCCAGACCCGCCTTGACGGCCACATCGGTGAAGCTGGCGGTGCGGTGCTTCTGCGACAGGCTCTGCAACACGTTGTTGAGATACAGCCCGTTGGCGTCGAGCTCCCAGTTGCTGAGGAACCAATCGAGGTCGCCGTCCAGGTCCACATCGCCCAGGGCCAGGCCCATGCCGCCGCGCGGGTCGTCGACGCCGCTGTCGAAGGCCACGTTCGTGAAGCGCCCCGCGCCGTCGTTCTCGAACAGGCTGTTCGGCGACACGTCGTTGGCCACGTACAGGTCGAGATCGCCGTCGCCGTCGTAGTCGGTCAGGATCGGCTGCATGCCGCGGCCCTGGCGATCGGCGACGCCGCGGGCCTCGGCTTCATCCACGAAACAACGCGCCTGCGGCTCGGCGTTGGCCAGATCGCCGCGGTTGATGAACAGCGCGTTGGGCCCGCCGGGGAAGGCGTAGGGCAGCATGGCGGGGGGATCGTCGCGCTTCAGCGCCAGGCTGCCGGGCGCGGGCATCAGCGCTTCGTCGTACACGAGGTAGGTGGTCGTGTAGAGGTCGAGGTCGCCGTCCAGGTCCACGTCGCCCGCGCAGACGCCCGCATTCCAGCCGGGGTGCGGGTCCAGGGCCGCCGAGCGGTCCTCGAGGCGCCGGCCCAAGGCGCCCCCCGGGCGGTTGTGGAGCAGCACGTTGTCGCCGTATTGGGCTACGAACAGGTCCGGGAAGCCGTCCCCGTCGGCCTCGAACCACAGCGCGCCCATGCCCGCGCCGCTCGAGCGCGCGCCGATGTCGTGGGAACGCTCTTCGAAGCCCGGGGCGCGGGCGCCGTGGTTGCGGAAATAGCGCCCCTGTTCGGGGGCGCTGCCGGCGCGCCCGCCGCCCTGCACCGCGTACAGGTCGAACCAGCCGTCCTGCTCGAGGTCGCCGAAGGCGGCCCCGGGCCCCATGGTCGGCCGGATGTCCAGCTGCTCGTCCGGGCCTTCCAGGTGGCCGTGGGCCAGCCCGAGTTCCGCCGAGCGCTCATCGAACCAGCTGGGTTCGGGCTGCGATGCGGCTTCGGCGGAGGCTTCGATCGCCGCGGCCGGCGCCAGCTCGCGCACCTCGAGCAGCAGCGTCGCGGTGCGCCCCTCGGGGGGGCGCGGCACCTGCAGCCACAGCTCGGCCGGCCCGGGGCCCGGGCGCGCCGACACCGGCGCACAGGCCGCGAAGTCGAGCGGCTGCACCTCGAACAGCCCGAGTTGATCCAGCCCCGCCGCTCCCAGCCAGAGCTCCTGGGCTCCCGCGATCGTGGGCAGTTCAACGGCGTCCTGGGGCGCCAGGGCCAGGGCGGCGCTGCCGCCGCGCTCCTCGGCGCCAGCGGACCAGCGCCACTCGAGGCTGCCGCCGGAGAGGGGCCAGCCCAGCAGGCGCCGGGGCGCGCCATCCGTTCGGGCGGCGATCTCGATGCGTAGGCGGCCGGCCAGCGCCTGCCCATCGAGCCGCGCCAGCTCCGCCAGCCCCGAGGGCGCGCCGGCCGCGTCCAGGCGCTGGATGCGCCAGGGCAGCTCCGGGGGTCCGATCAGCACCAGCTCGCCATCCAGTCGTGTGACCCGCTGCGCGGGCTCGTGCAGCAGCGAGCGCGCTTCGATCGAGGCTGCGCTGAGCCCCGGCGGCAGGCGCAGGCGCACACCCCGGGACTCGAGCCGCGCCCGCGGAACGCGCTCCGAGCGCGCGAGCAGCGGCAGGGGCAGCGCGGCCCCGTCCGCGCACAGGGCCCCCGGGAACTCGACCCAGCCCGCCTCGCTGAACAGGAACAGGCTGTGGCGGACTCCCTCGGCCTGTGCGGGCCCTGCCGCCGGCGAGCCCGGCGGCTCTTGGCCGAGACCGGCCGCAGGGGAGCCCGCGAGCGCCGCCAGGGTCAGGCAGGAGAGCAGCATCGACAAGGGGGGCTCGGGTGGGGGCGGAACGGGAGCGCCATGGGGCAGCGGCTGCCCGCAAGAGCCTAACGCTGCGCCCCGTGCCGTCGCCCGCTGGCCCCAACGTGGGCGCCCCGCCTCGGGTCGCGGGTCTTGACGTCGAGGTCCAAGCCCGCGGCAACTCTCCTCCGTGCGCCGCCCCGGTGACCCTTTCGCGGCCGCCCGATCAGCGCGCCCCCGATCTCCGCTGCGGGTCCATTCGCGCTTCCTGCGGGGATCCGCCGCCTCGATCAGCGCCTCGATCTCCACCCCGAAACCGCCGGCTTCGCCGGCCCCCGATCAACGCGCGCGCTCCAGAGCTTCCAAGCTCGGCGAGGCCGTTCGATAGCCGAAGGATTAGGCTCCGCCTTCGAATCCGCGGGCCGCGGATGGCAATGGTCTTGGCACGGGCGGGCCCAGATCCAGCCGCCCTGGCCACACGGCGAGGGGGCACTGCGAGGGCGACACCCGGCCCAGCGCCGCTGAGGCGAGGCGGGCAAACGTCGGAAGCCTCCGCGGCGACTTGCCTTGCGCAGGGTCCCTCGAACTGTCCCTGGGAGGGAAGACGCGTCGAAGTTCGGCTGCCCGTCGACGCCTGTTTGCCGGTCGGCCCGCCGGGGCCGGATCAGAACTGGACGTCGCGCAGCTCGTCGATCGCGAAATCGATCGACATCTCGCGATCGACGTCGATCACGCGGCCGGTGCCTTTGAACTGGTTGAAGACCAGCGAGCCGATCAGAACGCGCCCGTCCTTGAACAGCAGCGTCGCGCGGTCCGCGGTGCGGGCGCTCAGCAGCATGTCGTACAGCATCTCCGGGTCGAGGATCCGGGCCTTCTTGGTTTGCATTCCAGACATGGGGCGAAAAGTGTAGGGGAGCTGGCTCGGGAGCGGAAGGGCCGCGCTGGAGGCGGGCCGGAGACGCCCGGGACTCTCCCGGGGCTCTAGCCCCGCGGTTGGCCGGGGTTAGGAACTTCTTGTGTAAAAGCGCAGTCTTTGCTGCCCGAGCGCCCCGCGGGGGCCGGGAGCTGGGCCCTGGATCCCAGGAGCTCGCAAGGCCGGCGGGAAGCCGTCTCGAAGCGGGGAGCGGGTCGCGGGGGGCTGGGAAGGGCGGGGGCGGAGGCCGGCGGGGGCGGCGGGAGCGCCGGGAGACCTGGAAAGGCCCGCTGGCGGGAGGTCGGCGGGTCAGGGGCGGGCCGCGGCGCGGCGCTCCGGGCTCGGCTCCAGGCGGCCCACGAGGGGCACCAGCAGGCGCGACCAGCTCTCCAAATTGGCGCCGGACTCGGCCAGCGCAGCTAACTCTTGTCGTTCGATCCAGCGCCCTTTCAAGACCTCCCGTTCGCGGACGGCCACGGGCCCGAGGGCTTCGAGGCGCAGGACGAGCCCGACGTGCACGGAGCCCACGGGGTTGCTGTCGTCGTTGAGCAGGCCGAGCTCCTCGGGCGCGCCGGCGGGCTCGAACTCCAGTTCTTCGCTCAATTCGCGCGCAGCGCCCGCGGCCGGGATTCCGGCGCGGCCCTGGGGGCCCTGGGCGTCGATGGGCTCGAGATGGCCGCCGACGCCGATCGAAAGCTTGCCGTGCAGGCGCGCATCGCCGCCCCGCGCCGTGCGCTCGAGCAGCCAGACGCGCTCGGCCTGGGTGATCAGGGCGTAGGGGATGATCTGCTTCCAGCGCGGTTCCTGCTCGGCCCGCGCGCGCTCCACGAAAAACCCGCTGGCCTCGATCCGCTCGAGCAGCCCCTGGCGGTCCAGGGCCGGGCCGAAGGGCACGAAGCCCTGGGGAGCCCCGTGGGGGAACAGCACCTCGCGGGGCACGACGTAGACGAATTCCATCGCTCGGGGGGGGAGTGCGCCCCAATCTATGGGGGGTCGCGCGCTTGGCAACCCAATTCCTGGGGGTGGGAAGGGCTGCGGGATCCGTCGTCCGGGTCACCGGGGGTTCCCCGGCCGAGTCCGGTCCAGCCGCGGGGGAGCAGGTGGACGGAAGTCGACCTGTAAGCCGGATTCTGTGCCCCGCGGAGACCGCGGGCGGCGGCCATTTCTCTGGGACCGCGCTCGCGCGCGGCCTCGAACGACCTACCCGGGGACGGCGCGGACCGCGCCAAACGTCCCCCTATTTGGCCTTTCTCCGGGTGGGGTTTGCCCTGCCAGGCCTGTCACCAGGCCCGCGGTGCGCTCTTACCGCACCGTTTCACCCTTACCTCGCCGGCGAACCGGCGGGGCGGTTTGTTTTCTGTGGCACTTTCCCTGACCTCGCGATCGGTTGGCGTTAGCAACCACCCTTGGTCCGTGGAGTCCGGACTTTCCTCCCCGGAACGGAGCCGAAGCCCCGCCGGAGCGGCCGCCCGGTCGGCTTCCGTCCGCGCGCAGGGTAGCAGCCCCCCGGCTGGGCGCCAGCCCCGAGGGTTAGACTCCCGGCTTCACCTGCCTCTGCCCGCCATGGCCCAAGCCCAGTCCTTCGTCACCAACCTCGAACTGCGCGATTCCAACCCCGACGGCAGCGAAGGCGCCGGCTTGTCCCACACGGCCAAGGGCATGTTCCTGCTGCACGTGCTCGAGGTGGCCGCCGAAGGCGAGCCGCGCGGCGGGGTGGCGATCGTGCACGGCGCCGGGGACCACGGCGGGCGCTACACGGAGGTGGCCGGTTTCCTGGCGGAGCGCGGCTGGGCGGTGGCCCTGCCCGACCTGCGCGGCCACGGCAACTCCGAGGGCGAGCGCGGCCACTCCTGGGGCATCAAGGAGCCGGTGCGCGACATCGATGCCGTGCTCGACCATCTGGCCTATCGCTTGCCGGACGCGCCCAAGGTGTTGGTGGGCGTGGGCCTCGGCGGCCTGTATTGCCTGGCCTACGCCCTGGCCCACGGGGAGCGCGTGGCCGGGGTCGTGGCGATCAATCCGCAGCTCGAGCCGCGTTTCCCAGAGCCCAAGAAGCCCAGCGGCCTCAAGGGCCTGTTCAAGAAGCTGCAGCCCACGGACGCCGGGCCCCTGGGCCTGGATCCGGCGGCCTTGACCAGCGATCCGGCCGCCCAGGCCGCTTGGCGCGCCGACAAGGCCGTGCACGATCTGGTCAGCCTGCACGTGGCCCAGCGGCTGCCCGGCGAAGCGCGTGCGGTGCGCGACGGCCTGTCCGGCTTGCGCGTGCCCGTGCTGCTCTTGATCGGCGAGGCGGACACGCTCAGCGATCCCAAGCAGAACCAGGCGCTGCTCGGTTCCAAGGCCGAAATCCGGCGTTATCCGGGCCTCAAGCACGACCTGCTGCACGAGCGCGGCGCGACCCAGATCGCCACGGAAGTGGCCCAGTGGATCGCCGCGCGCGCCTGACGGCCTGAGGAAAAAAACTCGGGCTGTGCCCGAGCCGCGAGACCCGTCTGTCCGCACGCCTTTGGGCCGCCATCCGGCGGCCGCAGAGGCTGGGATCGTCGCTGCGCGCCGATTTTTTCCCAGCCTCTGACAGGCTGAGAAAAAATCGACTCGGGCTACGCCCGAGAGGTCAGACCAGCCTGTCAGC
>JBIKLM010000546.1:0-2759 GCA_044359835.1 Planctomycetota bacterium | reverse complement strand
GGCCCACGGTCGCCGCGCAGCGGCCCGTGGGGCCGGAGCGCCGGCCCTCGACATGGAGGTGGACCTCGAGCCGTGGCCCGAGACGGCCGGGGCCTGGCTCGAGCTCGAAGCCCAGGCCGACGCCTGGTTCGGCGCGGATCCCGATGCGGCGCTGATGCCGCTCGAGCTGCGCCTCGAGCGTTTCGACGACCCCAGGGATCTGATCGGCTGGCGGCGGCGCTTCGGCGTCGACCTGCCGGTGCCGCTCGGGCTCGAGCAGCCCGCGCCCCCCGGCAGCCCCTGGGCCCAGGGCGCGCTCGGCTGCGGCTTCGAACCGGAGCTGTCCGTGGTGATCGCCAGCCAGGACCGGCCGGGGCTCTTGCTCGCGCTGCTCGAACGGCTGGCGGCGCAGGACCTCTCCCCGCGCCGCTTCGAGGTGCTGCTGGTCGACGACGGTTCCGCGGAGCCGCTGGAGACAGCGCTCGCCGGGCGCCCCTGGCCTTTCGAGCTGACCCTGCTGCGCCAGCCCGCCAGCGGCCCCGCCGCCGCACGCAACCGCGCCCTCGAGCGGGCCCGCGGCGACTTCGTGCTGTTCCTCAACGACGACGCCGTGCCCGGCCCCGACCTGCTCGGCCGCCACCTGGCCCTGCAGCGCGGCAGCAGCGAGCCCGCGGCGATCCTCGGTCGCTTCGACCTGCTGCGCGAGCACAGGCAGGACAGCTTCGGCGACTACTTGGACAGCAGCACGGCCCTGTTCGCCCAGCCGCGCATGCAGCCCGGCGTCCATTACCACGGCTTGGCCCTGTGCACCGGCAACCTATCCGTGCCGCGCGCGGTCCTCGCCCAGGTCGGCGGCTTCGATGCAGGCTTCCCGGCCCCCGGCGGCGAGGATTCCGAGCTCGGGCTGCGCCTCGAGCGCCAGCTCGGCGTGCGCGTGCGCTACGAGCCCGGGCTCGAATGCGGCCACGACCATGCCCTCGGCATCCGCGACCTCGCCCGCCGCAAGCGGGTGCTCGGTGCCGCGGTCGCCCGCATCCAGAACCTGCACGGCGACGTCGGGCTGACGCCGGGACTCGGCTGGCCCCTCGCCCCCGCAACGCTGCAGGAGCTCGAGCGCGAGGGCATCCTGCTCGCGCCGCGGCTGGAGGCGGTCCAAGCGCGGATCGAGCGCCAATGCGCCGAGGAGCGCCGCGCCGGGCGTCGCAGCGCCGATCGGGCGGCCCTGGCCAGCCTGATCCGCTTCGTCGAAGAGCGCTGCTTCCGCCAGGGCCTGTGGGAGGCCCTGACATGCAGCTCCCCCGCGAACCCCGCGCCCAGCTCTGGCCAGCCGGGCGCCGCCCAAGCGCTCGAAGCCCAGCGCGCGCTGCGGCCCGAGGCCCCGCGCGGCCGGTCGCTGGCCGCCGCAGCAGAGGGAACCCAAAGCAGCCCCGCGGTCCGGGGGCAAGGGGCCGCGCCCCGCAGCGGATCGGAGCCCGGCCGCTTCGTTCCTTCCGAACCGACGGCGCCGCAGGCCGCAGCCCCCGCGGGTTCCCCGGGCTCGGGCACCTCTGCCTCGAGCCCGTCCTCCGCGGAACGGGCGGCATCGGCGCCGCGCGCTCGACCCGGGCCCAGCGGATTCAAGCTCTCCCTGGGCTGACCGGGGAGCGTCCTCGCGGCGCCCGGGCCGCGCGCTCCGGCCGCGCAGGCGGGGGCTAGCATGCTGGCATGCAACGCTCGCTCCGGCACCCGCTGACCGCCCTGCTGAGCCCGCTCGGCGCGCTGCTCCTGCTGTTGCCCGGCCTGGCCCGGCCCAGTCCCCAGGAGCCGGCGACGGCGCCGCCCGACAAGCGCGAGCTGGAGGGCCTGATCCAGGAGTACCTGGAGCTCGGTTCGCGCGCCGTCGGTCCGGAGCGCGAGCGCCAGCTCGAGATCCAGGCGCGGCTCTCTGCGCTGCCCGACCTGAGCGCCGAAGAGGAAGCGCGCTGGCGCAAGGAGCTGCAAAAGGCCTGGGAAAAACTGCCCGGGCTGCCGGCCGAGAAAGGCGACAATTGGTACTTCGAGGATCCCCGCCGCGGCCGCTATATCGTCGGCGGCAAGCGCTCCAAACCCGCGGGGCTGTTGATCGGAATGCACGGCGGCGGCGTGGGCTCCGGCGACGCCGGCTCGATCGCGCCGCTCTACGAAGGCGCAGCGGCGCGGCAGAAGTGGGTCGCCTTGTTCCCGGAGGTGCTCGAGAAGACCGAGCGCGGCTGGACCGACGCGGGCACCGAGGAGTGGATCCTCGACCTGATCGAGCAGGCACGACGCAGCTTCTCCGTGGACGCGGACAGGGTCTATCTGGCCGGACATTCGATGGGCGGCTACGGCGCCTGGACCTTGGGCGCCCACCATGCGGACCGAGTCGCGGCCCTGGCTCCCGCCGCCGGCGGGCCCACGCCGATCCTGGACCGAGCCACGGGCAAGCCGACCGACATCGATTGGGGCGTGATCCCGAGCCTGCGCAACGTGCCCATGGTCGTGTATCAAAGCCGCGACGATCCGCAGGTACCCGCGGACGTGAATCAGCTGGCCGCCAAGCAGGTGGCCGAAGCCCGCGCGCGCTGGGGCGGCTACACCGACTTCACCTACTGGGAAGTGGACGGGCAGGGCCACGGCCTGCCGCCCGGAGGCGCGGAAGCCCATTTCGAGCGAATCCGCGGTTTCGTGCGCCAAGCGCGCCCCAAGGAGATCGTCTGGCAGCCGGTGCTGAGCTGGAAGCGGCAGTTCTATTGGCTGGCCTGGGAGCGCCCCGCCGAGGGCGC
>JBIKLM010000545.1:0-2761 GCA_044359835.1 Planctomycetota bacterium | reverse complement strand
GAGCGCCCCGACATGTCGAACCTGCAGCTGGCCCTCGAGGCGCTCAACGCCGCCGGCCTGGCCCCGGAGGACGAGGCCTTCCAAAATGCGCTGGTGTTCCTGCAGCGCAGTCAGAACCGCTCCGAGAGCAACGACACCGAATTGACCGTGGGCGGCGCGCCGGTGCGCTCCGGCGAGGACGGCGGGGGCACCTACGCCCCGGCGGACTCGAAGGCTGGATTCATCCTGCTGCCGGACGGCAGCAAGCTGCCGCGCTCCTACGGCTCGATGACCTACGCCCTGCTGCGCGGCTATCTGTTCGCCGGCTTGACCCGCGAGGACCCGCGCGTCCAGGCGGCCTACGAGTGGCTCTGCCAGAACTACACCCTGGACCTGAACCCCGGCTTCCCCGCGAGCGACGACCCCACCGCTCCCTACCAGGGCCTGTTCTATTACCTGACCTCGATGGCCAAAGCCCTCGATCTGCTCGGCGAAGAGCGCCTGGTCGACGGCAGCGGCGCCAGCCACGCCTGGCGGCAAGAGCTCTCCGGCCGCTTGATCGCCATGCAGCAGCCGGACGGTTCTTGGACCAACCAGAACAGCCCGCGCTGGTGGGAGGGCAACCCGGTGCTGGCCACGGCCTACGCCATGCTGGCGCTGGACGCGACCCTGCCGGCCGAGCAGCGCGCCGGGGCCGCGGGCCAGTGAGCGCCGGGGCGGCGCCGCTCGGCCTGTGTGCCCGCCCCGCCCGGCGGCGGGCTCCGGGCCGCCGCGGCGCGGCCTAGGGCCTGCGGGCGGACGGGTTGCGTCCCGGCCCCGCGGGGGTCCCCTGGGCAGGCAGCGCCGCCGCCGGTGGCGGCGTTGGCGGCGGCTCGGGCGCTTGTGGGCCCGCGCCGGCAGCGCCATGATCCCCGGGTTCCAGGGGCACTCCGCAGCGCGAACGGCGCTGCGCGGCAGAGCCCCGGACGCGCTTATGCCCATCCCGCTGCTGCTGCTGGCCCTCCAGGCCGTCACCCCCGCTCCCGCCCCGGTGAACCGCGACCCGCTCGGGGTGCTGCCGGATCCCTTCCGCCAGCTCGAGGAGCTGCTGCCGAGCCCCAACCTGTATCGCACCGCCTCGGGGGCGCCGGGCTCCGGGTATTGGCAACAGAAGGTCGATTATTCGATAGCGGTCAGCCTCGACGAGACCGATCGCCAGATCCGCGGCAGCGAGACGATCACCTACTGGAACCGCTCGCCGGACCCGCTCACGTACCTGTGGGTCCAGCTGGACAACAACATCCTGGGGCCCAACTCCCACTCGGCGCTGACCGCCGGCAGCGGCCCCTTGAGCGACATGTCCTTCGGCGCGCTGGAACAGCTGCTGGCGCGCCAGCGCTTTGACGGGGCGGTCAAAATCGATTTGGTGGCCGACGGCGCCGGCCAGGCGCTGCGCCACACCATCGTCGACACCATGATGCGCGTGGACCTGCCGGCGACCCTGTTCCCGGGCGCGCGCGTCGAGGTGCGCATCGACTGGCACTACCAGATCAACGACGACCGCGAGGTCGGGGCGCGCACGGGTGCCGAGTTCTTCGAGGAGGACGGCAACTGGATCTTCGAGCTGGCCCACTGGTACCCGCGCCTCGCGGCCTACACCGACGTCAACGGCTGGCAGCACAAGCAGTTCCTGGGATCGGGCGAATTCACGCTCGAATTCGGCGATTACGACGTGGCCATCACCGTGCCGGCCGACCACGTGGTCGCCGCCAGCGGCGTGCTGCAAAATCCCGGCGAGGTGCTCAGCGAGACCCAGCGCCAGCGCCTCGAAGCGGCCCACACGGCCGAGCGGCCCGTGTTCGTGATCACGCCCGAGGAGGCCCTCGAGAACCAGCGCGAAGCCGCGGGCAGCGCCACCCGGACCTGGCGCTTCCGCGCCGAGAACGTGCGCGATTTCGCCTGGGCCAGCTCGCGCAAGTTCATCTGGGATGCGCTCGGCTGGCGGCGCCCGAGCGCCCCCGAAGCGACGCCGGTGCTGGCCATGTCGTTCTACCCCAACGAGGGCGAGCCGCTCTGGAGCCGCTACTCGACCCACGCCGTCGCACACACCCTGGACGTCTATTCGAAGCACACCTTCGAATACCCCTACCCGGTGGCGATCAGCGTCAACGGCCCCGTGGGCGGCATGGAATACCCGATGATCTGCTTCAACGGGCCGCGCCCCGAAAAGGACGGCACCTACAGCGAGCGCACCAAATACGGGCTGATTTCGGTCGTGATCCACGAGGTGGGCCACAACTGGTTCCCGATGATCGTCAACTCGGACGAGCGCCAGTGGACCTGGATGGACGAGGGCCTCAACAGCTTCTGCGAGTATCTGGCCTGCGTGGCCTTCGAGCCCGACTATCCCACCCGCCGCGGCGAACCCCAGGGCATCGTCGGCTACATGCGCAGCGAGAACCAGGTGCCGATCATGACCAATTCGGACTCCCTGGTGCAGTTCGGCCCCAATGCCTACACCAAACCGGCCACGGCGCTCAACGTGCTGCGCGAGACGGTCCTGGGCCGCGAGCTGTTCGACTTCGCCTTCGCCGAGTACTCGCGCCGCTGGGCCTTCAAGCGCCCCGAGCCGGCCGACCTATTCCGCACCCTGGAGGACGCCTCCGCCGTGGACCTGGATTGGTTCTGGCGCGGCTGGTTCTATTCGACCGGCTTCGTGGATCAGGTGCTCGAGGGCTTCGAGACCTTCACCGTCGAGGCCCTCGATCCCGAGCTGGCCAAGGCCGCCCGGCGCGCCGAGCGC
>JBIKLM010000583.1:0-2761 GCA_044359835.1 Planctomycetota bacterium | reverse complement strand
TCGTTACCGTCACCCATCACTCGCTCGGAACGCTCCCCTACCCATCCAAGATGGCACGCCATCCTCGATGCCGAGGCTTCGGTTAGATGCTTAGTCCCGCTAATTTTCGGCGCAGAGTCTCTCGACCAGTGAGCTATTACGCACTCTTTAAATGATGGCTGCTTCTAAGCCAACATCCTGGCTGTCTTAGAGACTCCACTTCCTTCTATACACTTAGCACCTATTGGGGACCTTAGCCGTCGGTCTGGGTTCTTGCCCTCTCGTCCACGAACCTTATCGCTCGTAGACTGACTCCCTGGATACGGATCGTAGTATTCGGAGTTTAGTTGGGAAGGGTATCCCGAAGGACCCCTGACCCATTCAGTAGCTCTACCCCTACGACCTATTACCAGAGGCTAGCCCGAAAGCTATTTCGGGGAGAACCAGCTATTTGCAAGTTTGATAAGCCTTTCACTCCTACCCACAAGTCATCGGAACAGTTTTCAACCTATACCCGTTCGGGCCTCCACGGACTGTTACATCCGCTTCACCCTGCTCATGGGTAGATCACTTGCTTTCGGGTCTACTCCGCCTGACTTGAATCGCGCTATTCACACTCGGTTTCCCTTCGGCTCCGGACCTGAGGCCCTTAACCTTGCCAGACAGAGTAACTCGCCGGATCATTATGCAAAAGGCACGCCGTCAGCCGTTGCTCCGAGGAGCCATAGGCCTCCGACCGCTTGTAAGTACATGGTTTCAGGTACTATTTCACTCCCCTAATAGGGGTACTTTTCACCTTTCGCTCGCGCTACTATTACGCTATCGGTCGTTCGGTAGTATTTAGCCTTACGGGGTGGTCCCCGCGGATTCACACCAGGTTTCCCGTGTCCGGTGCTACTCGGGATCCCTACGGGAGATCATTCACTTTCGATTACGGGGCTGTCACCCTCTGCGGCCGGCTTTCCCACGCCGTTCTTCTAGCGAATGATTTTTTGACTCCCTTGAGCTAGTGCATCGCTCAGTAGGTCCCACGACACCGACATAGCAACGCTGCACGCTTGGCACTATGTCGGTTTAGGCTCTTCCCCCTTCGCTCGCCGCTACTAGGAGAATCGAGTTTTCTTTCTCTTCCTGCAGTTACTTAGATGTTTCAGTTTTCTGCGTTACCACCGCTTTCGCGGCCTCGAGGGATGAACCTCGAGCGGTTTCCCGATCTGGGACATCTCCGGATCACAGCCTGCTTAACGGCTCCCCGAAGCTTATCGCAGTTAAGCCACGTCCTTCTTGGGCTCCGAACGCCTAGGCATCCACCATGTACCCTTTGTAGCTTGACCTAAGTCCTTTCGAACTGGTTGCTCGTTTGCCACATTTCCAACTCACCTTGTTTTCAAAGAGCCCGAGGGCGGCTAGGCCGCCTTCGGTGATCATGCCTGCTACCTGGTCGGTCGAACCGTTCCGAGGGGGGGTCTGGAGGCGAAGGGACTCGAACCCATGACCCCCTGGTTGCAAACCAGGTGCTCTACCAGCTGAGCTACGCCCCCTTGTGCGGAGCGAGATCGACCCAGCTCTCGAGGTCCTCGATCGTGGTGGCCCAAGTCAGCGTCGACGAGGCGCCCAGGGGCGCTTCGGGTCACCACCTTGTCCCAGGTAGAACCCAGGATCCAGGTGGTGGGCCTGATTGGATTTGAACCAACGACCTCCCGCTTATCAGGCGGACGCTCTAACCAACTGAGCTACAGGCCCCGGACCTGGAGAGCGCGGAAGGCGCACATGCAGGGATCTGGAGTCTGGCGCCGCCTGGGAGGTGCAGCGAACCAGAGGACCTGGTTGCAGGCTGATGTAAGAAAGGGTGGCCCAAGAGTCCAAGCAAGCATTCCTATGCTCGCGCTGATCCAGCGGGGTTACCGCCCCCTGCGCGACCTTAGAAGGAGTGCAGGGCGCCGCACCGAAGCGCGGCGGGTCAGGTCTAGCTATCCGCTAGAAAGGAGGTGATCCAGCCGCAGGTTCCCCTACGGCTACCTTGTTACGACTTAGTCCCAATCACGGAGCTTGCTTTCGGCGCCGTCCTCCCGAAGGTTGAACATAGCGACTTCGAGCGCTCTCCGCTCTCGTGGCTTGACGGGCAGTGTGTACAAGGCTCAGGAACATATTCACCGCGTCATAGCTGATACGCGATTACTAGCGATTCCGGCTTCATGCAGGCGAATTGCAGCCTGCAATCCGAACTGGGGTCTGCTTTCTGAGATTGCCTTCACCTCGCGGCTTTGGAACCCTTTGTACAGACCATTGTAGCACGTGTGTAGCCCTGGCCATAAGGGCCATGATGACTTGACGTCGTCCCCACCTTCCTCCGCCTTAACAGCGGCAGTCTCGCTAGAGTCCCCGGCTTTACCCGCTGGTAACTAGCAATAAGGGTTGCGCTCGTTACGGGACTTAACCCAACATCTCACGACACGAGCTGACGACAGCCATGCAACACCTGTTCACGTTCCTGTCCCCGAAGGGACCGTTACCCCACTTTCATGGGGCTAATCCGTGTATGTCAAGGCCAGGTAAGGTTCTTCGCGTTGCTTCGAATTAAACCACATGCTCCACCGCTTGTGTGAGCCCCCGTCAATTCCTTTGAGTTTTACCCTTGCGAGCGTACTCCCCAGGCGGGGCACTTAACACATTAGCTACGGCAAAGAAGACCATAGGTGTCCCCTTTACCTAGTGCCCATAGTTTACGGCTAGGACTACCGGGGTATCTAATCCCGTTTGCTACCCTAGCTTTCGCACCTCA
>JBIKLM010000544.1:0-2763 GCA_044359835.1 Planctomycetota bacterium | reverse complement strand
GCAGGGTTTCGAGCTGCGCCTTGGCTTGGGTGAATTCCGTGCCGGCGCCGGGGCCCCGCGAGTCGTCGTAGCGGCCTTCGGCCAGCAGGCGCTCGGCGTCCAGGGCGCGCGCCGCGATCGGCGCGTACTGCGGCAGGGCCCGCAGGCGGTCGGTCAAGCCGCGCTCGAGGCGGCGGTAGTCGGCCCGGGCGCGCACCGCACGGACCGCGATGGCGTTGTCGGCGGCCAGCTGGGCCAGATCCTTCTCCAGGGACCGCAGGCCGCCCCAAGCCTGCTCGAAACGCCCCTCGTCGAGCTGACGACCGCACTCGAGCAAGCGCTGCTCGGCGGCCTTGCGGCGCTGGTCGATGTTCGCGGCCCCGGGCTCCCAGGGCGTGTGCACCAAGACCTTGCCCAAGCTGCTACGCAGCGGCTCCGCCGCCTCCAGCTCGTGGCTGGCGGCCAGGGCCTCCCGCTGTAGACCGAGCAGCTCGGCCACCAGGGCGTCGACCGGACCGCCCAGCGGGCTGCTCCTCATCGCATCGAGGCGCTGCTTGGTCTCTCGAGCGCGATCCAGCAGCGGCACCATCGCCGGATGCCCCAGGTTCGGGCGCTGCTCGATCTGCCGCTCCAGCTCTTGGGCGCCCGCCAGGCGGCGCAGGCGCACCTCCTGCCGGTAGGCCTGCCAGCCCAGGAACAGCAGCGTCGAGAGCAGCAGCGCGAAGGCTGCCAGGCTCGCGAGCAGCCGCGTCTTCCGCCGCCGCTCCGCGCGCTCCTTGAACCAAGCCCCGAGCCGGTCGGCGACCTCCTTGGCCGAAGGCGTGTTCTCGGGTCGATCCTCGGCCGCCACCAGCACGTCGATCAGGCGGTACCCGAACTCCATCGGGACCTGGTTCGAGCGCAGCTCGCGGGTCAGATCCCGACGCTCGCGCAGCCTCTCGACTCCGGCGCCATCCCGCGTCCTGGCGTTTTCGACCCCCAGCACGCGCAAGGCCATCATCGCTGCGGCGCGCACGTCGTCCTGCACCGTCGCTTGGATCTCGCCCGCCAGGATCGCGTCCTTGGTGAAGTACGGCGTGCCCCCGGGACCCAGCGTGTGGATCGAGGCCTGGCGGTCCGCCTGCAGCTTGGCCAGCCCGAAGTCGATGAAGCGCAGGTGGCCCGTCTTCCGATCGATCAGGATGTTGTTCGGGGAGAGATCGCGCCAGAACCAGCCGCTCTCGTGCAGCTCCGCCAGGCGCTCGAACAGCTCGCGGGTCAGCTCCAGGCGGCGTTCCAAGCGGGGAGGCTGCCGCTTGAGGAACTCGCCCAGGCTCTGCCCGTCGATCCACTCGAGCACCAGCACCGGCTGGTGCTCCTTCCCCTTGGGCTCAATCTTGGTGTGGTAGCGCACCACCACCTCGGGCAGCCCCGCCGCGGTCAGCATCTTCGACTCGCGCTCGAACAGCTTGCGCGAGCGCTCGCTGGTCGGGTCCACGATCACCTTGAGCGCCACGTCCCGCTTGAGGCCCTTCTCACGAGCCTTCATGACCACCGCGCTCGCCCCGCTTTTCAGATTGGTATGCCTATCGAACTCGTATCCGCGCTCCAGGATCGCCTGATACGTGGCATCCCAAACGCGCGCCTCCCGCGGCGTCTCCGGAACCCCCAGCATCGACTGGAGATTCCCCGGCGGCGGAGCCGATTCTGCTTCGGGCTGCTTCTGGGGCTCTGTCACTGCGGCAAGGGGGGGCTGTGGCGAGGGCTAGGGCGGGGCGGAGCCCGAAGACGGGTCAGATATTCGGAGCGGACCTGGGTGGCCGAAATACGGAGCCGTTGAGTCGGTGCCGGACCTTTGATTCGATTGGCGCGGAACGACCAAGGCCGGAGCCGCTCCCACGGCGCGAGCCGCCAGGGGCGAGCGGTTGGACAGTTTGCCATGCAGCGCCGCCGGCAGGGAGCTGGGGTGCGGTAAAATCAGCGCCGCGAGGCGGCGGATTTCATCAGGAAAGCTTGGCCCGCAGGGCGGTCAGCGCCTCTTCGATGAGGCGCTTCACCCGTTCCACGGAGCCGTCTGTCTGAGCCGCGATCTGGTCGTACGTCAGGCCGTCGATGCAACGCAGCCGCAGGGCTTCTTCCCGCTCGGGCCAGGGGGCGGGCTGCTGCGGCCAGGTGGCCATGATCTCCAGGGCGTCCGCCAGGTCGATCGCGTATCGAGACCGGAAGTACTGCTGCCGGTTCTGCGCCAGGGCCGTCAAGGTCTCGTCCTCGGAGAGGTCGAACCCGTCTTGACCCGGACCGGGAGCCGCTTGCGTCACGTGACCCTCGCGACGTTCACGCCGCTTCATGGCTCGCAGGGCCGTCAGCAGGTCGTTGCGCAGGGCCACGGACACGAATCGGGCGATCGCGCGGGTCGATTGCGCCTTCCAAACCGCGTCGGGGCGCTTCTCCAGCACCTCCACGAAGAGGTTGTTCAGCATCTCCGTGTAGCGGATGCCGGTATCGGCGGAGGATGCCGGGAAGCTGCGCCGGAAGCTGGGCTTGAGCTCTTGGTGCACGAATCGGTAGATGAAGTCGGCCAGCTCCTGCTCGGCTTGCCGAAGCAGGGCTGCGGATTTCGACGCCTGTGCCCCCTGGCCGCTCTGGACCCGCTGCTTGGCCTGGTGATGGCGATCGAGCAGCTCCAGCAGCTGCTGGTCCAGGTATTGGGGTTCGGAGTCGGCAGGCATGGGTGCGAGGCAAGCATCCAGGCAGCGGGGGCGGCGACACCGCGCCCCGGGGCGAGGTTCTGCAGCTGGACCGTAC
>JBIKLM010000542.1:0-2772 GCA_044359835.1 Planctomycetota bacterium | reverse complement strand
GCAACACATAGCCGCTGGTCGTGTCCCCATACCGCAGCCACCAAGACACCTGCAGGCCGCTGGCCAAGAGCAGCGCCACCAGCGGCAGCCAGGCCTGCCGGCTGCGCAGGCTGACCCATAGGACACCGAGCTGCAAGAGCAGCAGATAGCCGAAGAAGCTCAGGGCGCTCGGCTCTCGGACCATCAGCAGCAGGGGCGTCGCGTAGCCGCCGAGCAAGCCGATCGCCGCCGTGGTCGGGCTGCGGCGCCGCACGGAGAGCCAGCCGCCCAGCAGCGTGATGCCCATGAACAGCGGCAGGGCTCCGGCCTCGCTCAGATACGCATACAGGCGATGGGCGGCCCAGGTGGATGCGTAGGCCGCCACCAGGCCCGCGCCGGCCAGGGCCCCGGGCAGGGCTTGGGCTTTCGAACGCTCGAATCGCCAGCTGGCCCCCAGGCAGGCGAGCGCCGCGGCATAACCCAGGGCGATGCGCACGGGCGGCTTGACCCAGCCCTCGTCGAAGGCGTGCTTGAACAGCAGCACCGCCGCCAGCGCGAACAGCAGGCCGCCGGCCAGCGCGGCTCCGGACACGCCCAGCAGCCGTTCCCAGGGGATGTTCCGCAGCTGGCCGAAGGCGTTCTGCGACGGCGGGCGCGGGGTCAGAGGACGGACACCCCGCGGCGACTCGGGCCGCGCTGCGACGCCGGCCGTCCCGGTTGTTGCCAGGCTGGCTGCGGGCGCGGGAATTTGTGCCTTATCCTCGCTTGGCCCCCCCTGGGCAGCAGCGGCCTGAGGGCCCGGCGTCCGAGCGGCGACTTCGGCCGGAGAGGCCGGCGTGGCGGCCTCCGCAGCCGACGGGCGCGGCCCCGGCAGGGGCGACGCCAGCGGCAGCGCGGCCTCGCGCTTTTCCGAGGGGCTCTTCTGGAGCGACTTCTCGAGCACCTCCAGGCGCCGGCCCAGGTCCTGCAGCTGGGCGCTCTTCTCGCGCTCCAGCTTGGAGGTTCGCATGGCGATCACGAGGGCCGCAATCGGGCCGATCAAGAGCCACGCGGCCACGAGCAGAGCGATCGTTTCCATAGAAGCTCTCCCGGGCGGAGGCGAGCGCACGAGTATAGTCGCCCCGATGACGCGCTCCCGAACGACCGATTCCGGTGGCAGTCGATTCCAGCCCCAGATTCAGCCCATGCCAGCGCGGCCGCTGTCGCCAGCGGTCGGGCGCGGGGCGCGGGCCGGATCCGCGAGTTCCGCGGGCGTGCTCCCGGCCCAGGCCGCGATGCTCCGGCGCGCTGCCCGGCCGGATGCGCAGGCCTTGCCCGCAGCGCCGGCGCGGGCCGCTGCACGCTGGATGCTGCCCCGATCGCTCGCCGCGGGCCTCCTGGCCTTCGGCTGCAGCACCGCGCCGGTCGCGCCGCCGGGCGCCGAGGTCAGCGAGCCAAGCGCAGCCGCGCCGGTCAGCGAACCGGCCTGGATCGAGCTGTTCAACGGCCGCGACCTGACCGGCTGGACCCCCAAGTTCTCCGGGCTGCCCTTGGGCGCGGATCCCGGCCGGCACTTCGCCGTGCGCGACGGGCTCCTGTGCGTCGATTATGCCCCCGGGCAAGCCTGGGACGGGCGCTTCGGCCACCTCTATCACGAGGGCGAATTTTCGCGTTATCGGCTCTTGGCCGAATATCGCTTCGTCGGCGAGCAGGCGCCCGGTGCGCCCGGCTGGGCCTGGCGCAACAACGGCCTGATGCTGCATTGCCAACCGCCGGCCACGCTGGCCCTCGAACAGGAATTCCCCGTATCCCTCGAGGCCCAGCTGCTCGGCGCAGAAGATCAAGGCGAGCGCCCGAACGGGAACCTGTGCACGCCGGGCACCCTGGTGACCCTCGGCGGCGTCATCGACCGGCGCCATTGCATCGACTCCGATTCGCGCACCTTCCGGGGCGACGGCTGGGTCCAGGTCGAAGTGTGGGTCGATGGCGCCGAATCGATCGAGCACCGCCTGGAGGGCCAGAGCGTGCTCAGCTACAGCCAGCCGACCCTCGACCCGGACGACGCCGACGCCCAGCGCCTGCTGGCCCTCGGTTTCCCCGCGCGCCTCGAACGGGGCGCCATCGCCATCCAGGCCGAGAGCGCCCCGATCCAGTTCCGCCGCATCGCCATCCAGCCGTTGCCCTGAGCGCGGGGCGTCCGGCCCCGGGTTAGAGTGCGCTGCCCGGGCTTGCCATGACCTCCGCCGCGCCGCGCGATCACCTCCGCTCCCTGCAGGCCCTGCGCGGCGTGGCGGCCGGGGCGGTGGTGTTCGAGCACCTGCACTTCCATTCGGAGCTGCGCCAGGGGCCCGGGCTGGTGCCCGAATGGTTCGCGGCCGGCCACCTGGGCGTGGACCTGTTCTTCGTGCTCTCGGGCTTCATCCTGCTGCACGTGCACCGCGGCGACCTGGGCCGCCCCGGCCGCGTGGGGCCCTACGCCTGGCGCCGTTTCGTGCGCGTCTGGCCCCTGCTGGCGCTGCTCTCGACGCTCAAGCTGGCTTACCTGCTGCTCGGCGGGCCCGGGGCCAGTCCGCACAAGACCGAGCTCTCGGTGATCGCGACCTCCTTCCTGCTGCTGCCGCACCCGGACTGGCCGCTCTTGGACGTGGCCTGGACCCTGCGGCACGAAGCGCTGTTCTACGCTCTGTTCGGCTTGGCGGTGTGGGGCGGGGTGCGCCTCGGCCTCTGGCTGTGCGCGGCGGCCGCGGCGGGGCTCCTGGGGGTCTCCCTGGCGGGCGGCACCAACGGCTGGCCCTGGTGGGCCGTCTTCCTGGG
>JBIKLM010000541.1:0-2775 GCA_044359835.1 Planctomycetota bacterium | reverse complement strand
CGGCTTGCAGACCTCGGCGACGGCCACGATGTCGAGCTTCTCCTCGCCGCGCTCGCGATAGCTGAGCAGCGCATCCAGGTGCCCGCCGCCCATGCCGCCCGAGCCGATCAGGGCCAGCCGGATCGGCTGGTCCGGGGCCAGCTGGTTGACCTTCGGATTGGCCTTGACCGGCCGCAGGCGCTCGTCCCAGGCGGCCTGGGCGGCGCCGGTCGTCGCGCAGGACAGGCCGCTGCCGCCCAGGGCCAGGGCGCCCGCAGCGGCGGTGCGGGTCAGGAAGCGGCGGCGGGCGGGGTTCGGGGACGGCGAGTGGGGGGAGCTCATGGAGCGGGGCCGGGAAGGGACGACGGGGGGCCCCGGGGGCGCCCCGGGGTCGGCCGCAGTGTAGCCCTGGGCCGGCGCGCGTGGGGGCGCTGCCCCCGAGGGCCCCGGGGCGCTAGGCTCCAGCCGATGCAGCAGCAGAGCGGACGTGGGGCGGAGCCGGCGTCGGCCACCGCCGGCGAGTACCAAAGCCCCAATCGGCCGGCCAAGGGCCGCCGCGCCGCGCGCTCGGCGCCGGCCCCGGCCTTGCGCATCGCGGCCCCCGCGGACCTGGCGGTGCGCGGCGAGCGCGAGACGCTGGCCTTGATGGGCCTGCCGCCCGGCGACGGACCGGAGGCCCAGGCTGCCCTGCAGGGAGCGCGCCAGCGCATCGCCTTCCTCGAAGGGGCGCTGGAGGCATCCGCCAAGCTCGAGCACGCCGCCCAGCAGTTCGCCGATCGTTTGGAGGAGCGCTCGACGCGCGCCCGCGAGGACTACCAGCGCGAGCTCAGCGCCATGCGCGGCCTGGTCGACCAGCGCGAGCGCGAGCTGCGCACCCTGGCGCTCGAGATGGGCAAGCTGCAGGGCCGACTGGAGGTCGCCGAGCAGCGCCTGATCGAGGCGCGCAGCGAAGGCTCGGCGGCCGCCGAGCGCGCCCGCGGCGAGGGCCGGGCCCAGATCGAGGCCCTGGCGCGCGCCGGAGCCGCGCCCGCGCCGGCGGCCCCCTGGCTCGAGGCCCGCGACAAGCGCGTGCTGTTCGTGCTGCTCGTGATCGCGCTGCTGATCTGGGTGCTCAAGTGAGCGCGGGCCCGGACCCGCGTCCAGGCCGCGGGCGATCCCAGCGCGCCGTTCGGCTCAGCTGCGCGTCAGGTAGGCGCTGAGCAGCGCTTGCACCCGCGGCTCGCCGTCATCGTGGCGAGCTTCGAGGGTCGGACGCGCGCACTCCTTGGCCAAGGGATGGGCCGCCAGGTCGCGCAGGCAGCCCGCCAGGCGCTCGACCGGAGCGTGGCGGATCTGGCTCAGCAGCTTGGGCAGTCCCTGCGCTTCGAAGCGCCGTTCCTCGGCGATGAAACTCTCCCACAGCCCGCGCTGGGGCGGGAAACGCTGCCCCGAAAGCGAGACCAGCGCCGCGTGGGCGGCCTCGCGCACCGCGGCCTCGCCCTGCAAGGGAGCGAGCAGGCTCTCCGCGGCCCAGCTCGCCGACAAGCGCCCGATCAGACGGCAGGCCTCGGCCGCCAGCGCCGCGCGCTGGCTGCTGGTCCAGCCGGCGGCCAGCTCGCTCCAGCGCCGGCGCTCGGCCAGCCCGGCCCGCGGGGCCAGCTCGCCCGCCAGGGCCAGAACGGTCTGGGGATCGTGGCGACCGGCCAGCAGCAGGGCCTCGAGGCGCTCGAGCGCCCGCACCTCGCCCGCGTCGCACAGGGCCTGCAGCAGGCAGACTTCGAGTTCGGGCACACCCAGGGCGAACAGCGGCGCGAGGTTCGGATACAGCGAAGCATCGCGCGCTGCCCAACGGGCGATGGCGCCGCGCAGGTGTTGGCGCTGGGCGCGATCGGGCGGCCGGCGCTCGAAGAACGCCGCGAGCTCGGCGCAGCGGGCGCCGGAGAAACGGGCCGCGGCCAGGCCCAGCAGCCGGCCCGCGAGCGGACCCGCTCCCGTCGCTGCACGCCAGCCGCCCAGGGCTTCGAAGCGCTCGGCGCACAGCTCGCCACCGAGCTCCGTCAACGCCGTCAGGATCAGATCCTCTTGGAAGCGGTTGAGGGGCTCGTCGGGATCGCCGGGGGCCGCTCCCGGCCCCCGTCCGCTGACCAGCCGATCGAGCAGCACCGGCTCGAGGGCGCTGCCGCCGGCGCACAGCCGCTCGAGGCTCTCCGCGGGGGCGCCGCGCCAGCCGCGCTCGGCGCGCCGCAGGCAATCGTCCACGCGCTCCAGGGCGGCCAGGTCTGCGCCGGCCGGGCGAGCCTGCGGGGCCAGGTCCTGCGCCCGCCAGCCGGCCTCGCCCGACACGGCCCAGGGCGCGCCCGGCCGCTGGGCCAGCGCCAGCAGCGCGGTCAGCCCGACCAGACCCGCCAGCCGCAGGTTCCGGGCGGCTCGCCGCCCAAGCGGCGCCCGCCGATCAAGGTTGCCCATAGCCCTTCTCCCTCCAGCCGATGACCTCGAAGTTGGTCGTGGAGTAGATATCGGCTTCGGCCAGGGATTCGTCGTAGTGGATCTTGCAGTTGCTGTCCAGGATCAGCTCCTTGGCCATCAACGCGCCGAACAGCTCGAAGTTGCTATTGATCTCGACCAGCGCGTTGGGCGCGTAGATCGAGGCGTACATCTTGGCGTTGGAGTCGAAGTCGAGCAGGTCCACGTCGACCAACTGCAAGGGATCGACGATGTTGTCCGAGAGCAGCTGGAACGACAGGCCCTTGGGATCCAGGTCGAGCGGGGCGATCAGGGTGTTCGAGTCGATCAGGAAGTCGTTTTCCACGTAGATCG
>JBIKLM010000126.1:0-10139 GCA_044359835.1 Planctomycetota bacterium | reverse complement strand
CTCGGTGCCGATCGGCATCACCGCGGTCGAGCGCCGGGCCGTGATCCAGTCCGCCGAGCGGGCCGGCGCCCGCCGGGTGCACCTGGTGGACGAGCCCCTGGCTGCGGCGATCGGGGCCGGGCTGCCGGTCACCGAACCGACCGGCTGCCTGATCGTCGACATCGGCGGCGGCACCACCGAGATCGCCGTGTTGTCCCTGGCCGAGGCCGTCGTGGCCACCTCCCTGCGCGTGGCCGGCGACGAGCTGGACGAAGCCATCGTCAACCACCTGCGCCGCCAGCACAACCTGCTGATCGGCGACCAGACAGCCGAGCGCATCAAGATGAAAATCGGCTCGGCGGCCGAGCTCGAGCAGGAGCTCTCCATGGAGGTCAAGGGCCGCGACGCGATCAGCGGCCTGCCGCGCGACACCGAGATCAACTCGATCGAGATCCGCGAGGCGCTCAGCGAGCCGGTCGGCCAGATCTGCGAAGCGATCCGCCAGGTGCTCGAGCAGGCGCCGCCCGAGATCTCGGCGGACCTGGTCGACTCGGGCGCCACGATCGTCGGCGGCGGTGCGCTGCTGCGCGGCATCGATGTGGCCATCTCGCGCCACCTGGGCATGTCGGCCCGCATCGGCGACGATCCGCTCACGGCGGTCAGCCGCGGCACGGGCGTGTTCCTCGAGGACTTGGACCTCTATTCGAGCGTCCTGTTCAGCGACGACGAGGGCTGAGCGACGGACCTTCCGCCGATGGCGCCGCTCACGATTGGCCGGGGAGCGCCCGCGGATCGTGGGGCGCGGCTCCCGAGCCGCCGGTCGCTGGGCAGCGGGTTCGATCTCCGTGGCGGCTGCGCCCAGCGAGCCCTCGGTGCAGCGCCTGAGCGGGGTGCCGTGGCGCCGCTCCGTCGGCCGGAGTGCGCGCCGTGAACCGCCGGGGGCACGCGGATCTGCTCCACCGGGCGCTGCTGATCGGGCTGATCGGCATGAGCCTGTTTCCGCAGCCGGAGGCCGAGCGCTGGCTCGATCGGGGCGCGGCACCGCTGCGCATCCTGGCCCGCGCGACCGTGCCGCTGACCCGTTTGCTTGGGCGCGAGGTGGCCGCCTTCGACCCGGCCCAGGGGCGCGCCGAGGAGCAGGAGAGCCGCCGCTTCGTGGCGCGGCTGTTCGAGAGCGCGCTGCCGCCGGGCGAGCTGGCCGGGCGCTGCCGGGCGGTCCCGGCGGTCGTGCTGGCCAGGAGCCGCGGCGAGCGCGACCGGGTGATCGTGCGCCCGTGGACCCTGGCGGGGATCGAGCTGGGGCAGCCGGCCGTGCACCGCGAGGCGTATGTCGGAAGGGTCGTGGCGATCGATGCGGAGCTCGGCGCGGCGACCGTCGAGCTCTTGACCGCGCGGAGTTTCCGGGTCGGCGCGCGGCTGTTGCCCCCCGCCAGCCTGAGGGCCTTGGCGGCCGAGGATCCCGGGGTGGCTCTGACCGTCGGCGGCGTGGCCCTCGGCCGGCGATCCTCCGAGGGCCAGCTGCCCTACCTGGCGGCCCACGATCCGGCGCGGGCGCGCGGGATCCTGGCGGAATTGCCGCTCGAAGGTCCCCTGGAGGTCCACGAGTGGCTGCCGGAGCTCGATCCCTATTCCGGCCTGGCGGAGGGCTTCGCCCTGGGGCGCCTGCTGCCCGAGAAGAACCAGCAGGACCGGCGCGTCGAGCCCCTGATCGATTTCCTGCACGGCCTGTTCCATCTGGCGATCCTGACCGAAGCGCGGCCGGGCTTGGAGCCGCCGCGGGCCCCGGCCCATCCGCTGGAGGACGCCGAATGGGTCGCGGCGCGGATCTGGGCGACCGGCGAGCCGAGCCGCTGGCGCCGCAGCCTGCAGCTCGAGGTCGGAGCGCGGGATGGCCTGGTGGAGGGCTGCGCCGTCGTGGCCGGCGCGCGCCTGATCGGACGCTTGGGCGCGGTGCTGCCGGCCTCGTGCGAGGTGCGGCTGCTGGACGACCCGGGGCTTTCGTTGCCCGTCGCCGCCGGATTCCCCGACGACCCGGCGCGCGCGCCGCAGGTGCTCGGCCGCATGACCACCTTGGGCCGCGATCCGCTCACGGGCCGCCCGCTGCTGCACTGGCAGTCCAGCCTGGCCTTCGAGCTGCCGGGCGCGCCCGCGGGCACGCCGGTGCGGCTGACGCTCTTCACCGGCACCGGAGAGGTCGGCCTGCCCGCGGGGCTGCTGCTGGGCGAAAGCTATGTGCGCACCGGGCAGACCGAAGGCAGCGGGCAGCGCCTGGCGCTGACCGATGCGAGCGCCGATCCCGGGCCCGATCGACCCCTGTGGGTGCGGCGGCCCGGGGCCGCGGAGACCCGCCTGCTGCGGGGCTTGCCATGAGCGGGCGCTGGCTTGGCTGGCTGGCCCTGGGCTTCTGGGGCGCCTGGCTGTTCGCTCTCGAGGGTGCCGTCTGCGCGCGCCTGCCCGGCGGTTTTCCGGTTCCCGACCTGCCGCTGCTGCTCCTTTTGTCGCTGTCGCTGGCCGTGCCGAGATCCAGGGCGCGGCTTGCGGCCCTGGTCCTGGCCGGTCTCGAAGCGCAGTTCAGCGCCGTGCCCCTGGTGGCCCTGGCGGCGGGCTACCTGCTGGCGGTCGGGGCGGGCGAAGCGCTGAGGCTCTGGCTCAGCCCGGATGCGGCGCTGACGCGCGGGCTTGCGGTGGGGCTCGCCGGCCTGTTGCTCGAGCTGTGGTTGCGCCTGTGCCTGGTGCGCCGCACCGCGCTGCCCCTCGAGCCGGCCCGCGATCCCTACGACGGCGTGCTGCTGGCGGCCCTTGCGACCGGCCTGCTCGCGGCCCTGTGCTTGCCCTGGGCCCGCGGGTTGCCGGGACTTTCGCTGCTCTGGCGTCCATCGGGAGGGGAGTCGTGGGCGGCCGCCGCACGGGTCCGCTGATCCTGGTCCTGCTGGCGGCCGCCGCCGTGCTGGTCCAGCGTCTCTGGCAGGTCCAGATCGAGCAGCACGCCATCTGGGCCGAGCAGGCCCGGCAGGCGCTGCGCAGCGGTCAGGTGCTGACCTACGACCGGGGCGCGATCCGCGACCGCAGCGGCGTGCCCCTGGCGCGGGATGTGGCCGCCTACCGGCTGGAGCTCGACTACCGCGACTTCCGCCGCGGCCATCCGCTCGGTCTGGTGGCCCACGCGCGCTCGATCGTGCTGGAGCGGCCGGTTTCCTTGGAGGAAGCGGCGCCGGCGCTCTACGACTCGGCGGCCGAGCTGATCGGGCTGTCCCCGGGCGAGATCTACGCCTTCGGGCGCGGCGCGGCTCTGGCCCGGGAGAGCTTCGCCCTGCCGGCCACCGCCTCGCCCTTCACGGAGGGGCGGCCCGGCCGCGCCTCGGACCTGCACTACTACGCCAAGGCGCTGCTCGGGCTGTCGACCAAGGAGCGCTCGCGCTTCGCCAAGCTCGAACGCTCGCCGGGGGAGCGGCGCTCGTACCTGGAGCTGCTGGCGGAATGGCGCGCGATCTCGCCCCGCGAGCTCCTGGAATCGCGCGCGGCGGCGTGGAAAGAAGCCGGCGAGGCGCTGCGGGATCTGGCCGACCGCTTGGATTGGCCCACCGGCGAGCTGGACCAGCGGCGCGCGCCGCTCGATTCGCTGATCGGCCAGCTCGAGGCCTGGCGGGCATCTCTCGAGGACGCCGCGGCGGCGCGCCTGTTCGCCGACGTGCTCGGGTTCGAGGCCGGCCGCATCGAGCCGAGCCTGCTGCTCGAGACCCACGACCTCGGCTTCCTGCGCCGCGAGCTCGGTTGGGACCCGCCGCGGCTGGTGGCCTGGGTCTATCAGACGCGCTCGGCGTTCCTGCGCTCCTGGCGCGATGGCTACGCCCTCGAGCGGCTGCTGGCGATGCTGAGGCTGGCCGAACAGGCCGATGCGGAGCTGGTCCATTCGGCCCTGGCTGCGCTGTACGCCGACGGGCAGAGCTTTGCTGCGGCCCTGGACGGGGCCCCGCGCTCCTGGCGCGAGCTGTCCGAAGCGGCGGTCTTCCCGGCCTTGAGCCGGGCCTACGCCCTGACGGACGTTCCGCCGGCGCCGGGGCCGGCCCTGGACCTCTTCGATGCGGACTATCGCAGCCGGCACCGGCGCGCCCTGACCTACGCCGACCTGGTCGAGATGCTCGAGCCCGCTCGCCGCGCCGAGCTCGAGGAGCGCTTCGCCGCCGAGCTCGGCAAGGATTGGCAGCGGCGCTACGACCAAAGCCTGGCGGAGCTCTGGCGCCGGGACCTGGGGCGCGCCGCGCCGGAGGCCCGCGAGCGCATGACGGAGCTGTGCGTGGCGCTGCTCGACAGCTTCGAGCTCGGCTTCCAGGCCCGCATCCGCGCGCACATCCAGGTGCTCTTGACCCTCGATCCGGATCGCGACGGCCGCTTGCAGGTGGCCCGCGACCGGCTGGACCGCCTCTCGGAGCGGGCCAAGAGCCTGCTCAAGGACTATGGCAGCCGGCCCGCGGTCTTGCACGGCGATCCCAGCGACGAGGTGGTGTTCCTGCTCTCGCGCTTCGGCCAGCGCTTCCCCGGCATCGAGGTGCAGAGCTTCCGCCGGCGCGAGCGCACGGCCGCGGGCGGGGGCGGGGGCGGGCAGACAGCGCCGCTCTTGACCGAGCTGGTCGGCAGCGTGGGGGCCCTCGACGCCGAGGCCTTCCAGCGGCAGCGCGCCAAGCAGGGCGAATTCGACGCCCTGCGGGCCAAGTCCCTGCGCAGCAGCGAGGAGGAGCAGCGCCTGCGGTCCCTGATGCAGGAGCTGCTGCTGGTGGACGAATCCCGGGGCGTCAGCGGGCTCGAGGCCTATCTGGATCGCTTCCTGCGCGGTCGCAACGGCTATCGCGAACGCCTGGGCCTCGAAGACGTGTACGGGCGCGGCGCCCGCTCGGTGTCCCTCAGCGAGGCCCAGGACGGCGAGGATGTCTGGCTGACGATCGATCCGGCCCTGCAGCGCGCCGCCTCCGGGCTGATCAATCGCCCGCGCTATCCGGACTACGACCCGAAGGCCGACCGGGACTGGTTCGCCGCGCCCGTCGGCGCGATCGTGCTGTGCACGCCCGAGGGCCGGCTGCTGGCCCTCGCTTCGGCTCCGGACCAGAGCGCGCTCGGCCGCCTCGGGCGGGCCGAGGGGCAGCGCGCGCTGCTGATCGAGCGCAGCTTGCGCAAACCGACCTTCCAGCCCCTGGGTTCGGTCTTCAAACCCTTCGTGGCGGTGCATGCCCTCGATCGCCTCGCCGACCAAGGTTTCGGGCCGGGCTTCGTCCACAGCTGCGAGGCGCCGCCCGGCCTGTCCTGGGCCGAGTGGGGCGGGGTGCGTTGCCACTCCCAGTACGGCCACGGGTCCATGGATCTCGAGGGCGCCCTGCAGGTCTCCTGCAATTGTTATTTCGCGCGCCTTGGGGACGACCTGGGGCCGGATGGCCTCGCGGCGGTCTGCCAAGCCTTCGGCTTCGGTCAGCCCACCGGCATCGAGTCCCTGGGCTCGGGTCCCCCGCACCTCGAAGTCGTGCCGGAGATCCTCCAATGGACCCGCGACGCGCGCCTCGATCGCCAGGTGCGCCGGGCCGCCAACGGCCTGCAGGTGCTCGAGGGCACCCCGACGCAACTGGCCCGGGCCCTGTGCGGCCTGGCCACGGGCCGCCTGCCAAGCCTCGCGCTGATCGAGCGGGTCGGAGCTCAATTCCTCGAGCCCGAGCCCCCGCGCGCCCTGCCCTACTCGCCGCAGGCCCTCGATTTCGTGCGCGCGGCCATGGTCGGCGTGGCCAACTCGCGCCAGGGATCCGCCCACGACGAGCTCTCCAGCGACCGGATCGGCCTCGAGATCGCCGTCAAAACCGGCAGCGCGGACCTGGTCGCCCGCAGCCTGCCCGGCCAGGCCGGACCACGCCGGGGCAAACACACCTGGCTGGCCGGCTGGGCGCCGGCCCGCGACCCCAAGCTGATCTTCGTGGTCTTCCTGCACGACACCGTCGCCACCGCCAGCCACAGCGCCGCCGTGGTCGGCCGGCAGCTGTTCGAACTGCCCGAGCTGCGCCGGTATCTGACCGCCGAGGGGCTGAGCCTCGGCCCGATCGCGCCACCCGGCGAAGGCCGACCGGCTCCCAAGGCCACGCCGAGCGTCCCCAGGCTGCCGAGGTTGATCCGATGAGCGCACCCTCCGCCCGCCGCTTCGGTCCCTTTGCGGCCCTGTCCCAGGAGCGTTTTCCCTGGTCGGTGCTGCTGCTCAGCCTGCTGCTGCTCGGGCTCGGCCTGACCGTCGTGCGCTCGATGGCCAGCGTCGACGAGCTGTTCCAGCGCAGCGACGTGAACTTCGACGCCCACCTCCAGAAGGTCCTGCTGACCGCACCCCTGCTGCTGATCGGGCTTTCCCTGCCGCCGCGCTGGCTCAAGCAGCGCACGTTCCTGTTCTACGGCCTGGCGATCTTGCTGCTGCTGGCGGTTCCGCTGATCGGCGAGGAGCGCAACAATGCCCGGCGCTGGATCCCGACCCCGGTCGGCTTCGACCTGCAACCCAGCGAATTCGCCAAGCTGGCCGTGATCCTGGCCCTGGCCAAGCTGGGTCAGTCCCGCCGCCTGCAGCGCCCCGGGGAGTGGCTGGCGCCCGCCGCGGTGGTGGCCCTGCCGATGCTCCTGGTCGCGGCCCAGCCGGACCTCGGGACCTCCCTGACCCTCGTGCCGATCGCCCTGGGCATGGCCTTCCTGGCCGGCGCCAGCGGGCGGCTGCTGGTCGGCCTGCTCCTGGCCGCCGGCGCCACGGCCCTTTGCGCCACGGAATTCCAGTGGATCAAGGAGTACCAGCTGCGCCGCGTCCAAACCTGGTTGGACACCTGGGATCCCCAGCACTTGATCGACCTGCGCAGCGGGCCGCCCTTTCACGTCTATCAGGCCCGCGTCTCGATCGGCAACGGCGGCCTGTCTGGCACCGGGCTCGGTCAGGGCATCTCCTCCACGGCTGCGCACCTGCCCGAGCGGGACTGCGATTCGATCTTCTGTGTGGTCGCCGAAGAGGGTGGATTCCTGGGCGCGACCGCCCTGGTGGTGCTCTACCTCTCGCTGATCCTGTTGCTCCTGTCCCACGCCGGCGGGCAGCGCGACCGCTACACGCGTTTGGTCCTCGCCGGCATCGCGCTGTACTTCGCCGGCCACCTGTTCATCAACTCCGGGGTCAACCTGGGGCTGGTGCCGATGACCGGCTTGACCCTGCCGCTGCTCTCCACGGGGGGCTCGTCCATGATGGTGACCTTCCTGTCCCTGGGCCTGGCCCTGGGCCTGATCGCCCGCGAGGAGCCCGCCTTCGACCCGGACTCCTTCCGCGATTGAGCTCCTGCGCTTCCGGTCAAGGCCAGGGGGCCGTTCCCGAAGCCCGAATCGCCAAGGGAGGGCCACGCCGAGCCTTGAAGCCGGGGTCCGCGAGCATCCCGGCGACAGGGCCGCACGTCGGACGTACGGGAGCGTGGCTCCGGGACGTCCCACGGACGGCCCCCCGACCGCGCGTGCGCCACACGCGGGCGGAGAGCTGCGCTGTGATTCAGAAGGCCAGGTGGGGGGGCAGCCAGCCCTCCTGCACCAGCTGGGCACGCTCCGCTGGGGTCAGCAGGGACAGGGCCTTGGCGACCTCCTCGGGGGCCCCCTTCGACCAGCTGGCCTGGTCCTCGCCCCGCCAGAGTCCCGCGCGAACGCTCTCCAGGACCAAGGACTTGGACACGGGTCCCCCGCGCCGTCTCAGGCTCGCGAGCAGGCCGTCGCGCATCTGGGCGCGATCCGCGGCGGACGTGCCTGGGTCCACGGCCCGCTGTAGGTACCCGTTCAGCTGCTGACGATAGGCATCGTCCCCGAGCCACTTGGAGTTGGCCAGCACCTTCATCTGCTCGGGCAGGCTGCCTTCCTGCAGATACCGGTTCAAGAGCCGCTCGCGATCGGGGTTCGCCGACTCCGGCAACATGCGCAGCATCAAGCTGCTGAGTCCCGGGGTGAGCTTGGGGCGGCTGCCGTCGAATTGTCCCTCCAGCAGACGTCCGGGCCCGGGCCCGCCCATAGCGGCCATCCAGTGCCAGGTCGGGGCCAGGTTCGAATCGAAGCTGAGCGGATCTCCCAGGTCGCTCCCTTGCAGCAGCTTGGGGATATCGCCGAGCAGCGTATCCGCCAACAGGTCGTAGTGCTCGGCACCGCTGGAATCCGCCAGGCACTGCACCATGTGCGACATCATCCGGATCTGCTGGACATCCACTTGGTACTCGAGCTCGCGCAGCTCCTTGGTCTGCTCCGGGGTCAGCGCGCCCAGCGCGGCCAGGGCCTGCAGCTCGCGGACCCGTTCGGTGCCCGGCCAGCCATCCTCATCCGCCAGCATGGCCTGCAGTTCCCGCAGCACCTCCTCGCGCAGCTCCACGAAGGGCAGGCTGCCGACCAGGTCGCTCCAGTACTCCATCCGCTTGGTCAGCGAGTCGGACCGTCGAAACTGTTGGCCGAGCTGACCGGGATGCAACTCGCGCTTGATCCACAGCAGCAATTCCGAGGTCCAGGCCAAGCGGGCTTCGAGCGCCTTCCACTGCCCCATTTTCGTCTCGTCCCACCCGCCCGTAGCCAGGTCGCTCAAGGCGGCCTCGAGATCGCCACGGGTTTTGTTTCGGCCCGTCTGTTGTGGCGTCGACCCGGCACCCGGGGTCGCTCCAGCCGGCCCCGCAGGGGCGCTCCCATCGGCGGCAGCCGCGTCCGAAGCTGCGCCATCCGCCCCAGCGCTCTCCGCCCCAGTCCTGCCGGAGCCGGCCGCGTCGACGGCCGACCGAGCCTTCGGGGCTGGTGTCGCCCCGGCGGCAGGTTGTTCCGCACCCGAGCCCGCCGGCTGCTTTGCACCTCCAGACTCGGGCTCCGAGCCGGGCACGGGCCCCTGGCCTTGTGCCGTCGTCCCAACGGGAGCCGCTGCCCCGTCCCCTGCGGCCTCCCCCGCCGCACGCACCCGATCGGGAACGACCGGCTGGAGCTGCCGGTCCCGCTCGGCCTCCAGCTCTTCGAGCAGGGCCTCGAGGCGCGCTTCGTGCACGGGCAGGAAACCGACCGGACCCCGCCGGCTCTCCCAGCCCATGGCGATGCCCCGCGCTGCGTTCGGGGAAGTCTGCGAGAGGGGTGCTTGGAGCACACGTCGCACGGTCCAGGCCACCAGGGGTCCCTGGATGCCGCGTTCCAAGAGGCCGCTGATGAACTCGCCGCGGGAGCCCTCCCGGCCACGCCAGAAGTCCGGCAGGTGCAGGAAGCCGAAGATCACGTAGCCGATGCTGCCGTGGGTCAGGGCTCCCAGCCGCTGCTGCCGCTGGCTGCTCCGATGCAATTCGAGGGCCAGCTCGGTGCCGAGCAGGGGCTCGGCTTCCAGAAAACGGGGGTCGAGCGCGGCGAGCAGGTCGGAGGGTGCCAGGTCCGGAGCATCCGCCCAGGCGGCCCGAGCCCCCTCGTAGCCCGCGTTGTAGAGCCCGCATTCGAGCAGCATTTCGATCGGCAGGCTCGGGGCCGGCTCTCCCGGACGAACGAATTCAAAGGCCGCCAGCCCCGGGAACAGGCCCGGACGGCCTTCCATCAGGAGTTTGCCCGCCGGGGAGTCCTCGCTGGGCGGGGTCGCAACCTGCGTGCCTTCGGGGGTCAGGATCGAGAGCTCGATGTAGGCCAGTTCGAGCGCGTGAACCCGCTGCAAAGCCGGCCACAGGGCAGGGTGCAGGCATTCATGCAGACGCTCGGGAGCCGGGATGGCTTGGCGCTGACTGGTGTCTTGGACTGGGTTCCCCGGGCTCGCGGTGGCGACCAGGGACAGCAGACCGAACAGGACCGGTACGGGCATGGCGAATCGCTCGATGGGCATGGGTGCGCAGGGCACGGTTGGATCGGGACGGATGGCGGCCGCCGCAGGACCGCGAGCGGTTCGCTCGCTGGGGGGGACGAACCGCTGCAGCCCTGGGCAGGCCCAGGGTGGGTCGCGGTGCCGACCGGAGTCGGCCCGCGGCCCTGTGGACGCCGGGAACTGGGGCCCCTCAGGCTGGAGCGCCGGCACGGGGGTTGTCGGTGCCGGGGCCCAGCCGTGGGGCGCTGCTCCGGCCTAGAGGCCCAACGCCGACGGCTGCGGAGGCAGGCCGGCCTGGGGTAACGGCTCGCAGAAGCCGGTGATCTCGAAGTCG
>JBIKLM010000540.1:0-2785 GCA_044359835.1 Planctomycetota bacterium | reverse complement strand
GATCCAGCAGGTCGCCCAGAACTGGGAGATCCCGCGCATGGCGGTGATCGATCGCAACGTGCTGCGCCTGGCGACCTACGAGCTGCTGTTCTGCCCGGACATCCCGCCCAAGGTGGCGATCAACGAGGCCATCGAGCTCGGCAAGCGCTATTCGACCCAGAACTCGGGCGGCTTCATCAACGGGGTCCTCGACAAGGTCAAGGACAGCGCGCAGGCCGGTTCCGGATCCGAGGCCGGCAGCAAGGCCAAGCCGGCCGGCAAGGGCGCGCCCGCCGGTTCGGCCCGCAGCGCCAAGGGGCAAGCGTCCGCTGGCGATCCGCCGGCCGGGAAGAAGAGCGCGCCGGCGGCGTCCCAGCCGGCCAGCCCGGGCGCCGATCAGGCCGCCGCCGGGAGCGCTCCCGAAGAGCGCGCCTGAAGCCGGACCATGGGACTCTTCGATCGCCTCAAGGACCGCCTCACCAAGACCCGCACGGCGCTGGCCGACGGGCTCTCGGCGCTGTTCCGCGGCGGCCGCCCGATCGATGCGGCGCTGTTGCGCGAGCTCGAAGAGCAGCTCTACACGGCGGACATGGGCCCCCTGGCCACCAGCCTGGTCGAAGAGCTCGGCCGGCTGCACAAGCGCGGCGAGCTGCACGGCGAGGACGACGTGCGCCGGCATCTCAAGGGCCTGCTGCTCGAGCGCCTGGGCCCCGGCCAGGGCGAAATCGCGCCGGCGGCGCGCCCCACGGTGCTGCTGATCGTCGGCGTCAACGGCTCCGGCAAGACCACCTCGATCGCCAAGCTTTCGGCGCGGGCGCGGGCGGCGGGCTTCAAGGTGCTGATCGGCGCCTGCGACACGTTCCGGGCGGCGGCCGCGGACCAGCTCGAGATCTGGGCCGGGCGCACCGGCGCAGCGATCGTGCGCGGGGGCGAGCGCGCCGATCCGGCCGCGGTGGCTTTCGACGCCGTGGACCGCGGGGTGCGCGAAGGCTTCGACCTGGTGCTGATCGACACGGCCGGGCGCCTGCACACCCAGGACAACCTGATGGCGGAACTCGAGAAGGTGCGGCGCGTGATCGAGCGCCGGCTGCCCGGGGCGCCCCACGAGACCTGGCTGGTGCTGGACGGCACCAACGGCCAGAACGCGATCGCCCAGGCCAGGCTGTTCACCAAGGCCGTCAAGGTCAGCGGGCTGGTGGTGGCCAAGCTCGACGGCACCGCGCGCGGCGGGGCCCTGTTCGCGATCCGCGAGGCGCTCGGCCTGCCGGTGCGCTACATCGGCACCGGCGAGAGCGCCGAGGCCCTGGAGGTCTTCGAGCCCGAGCCCTTCGTCGACGCGATCCTGGGCACGCCGAATCGCCCATGAGCGCGGCCCCGGCGGCTCGAGCGGGCGACGCCAGCCTGGCCCAGGGAGCGCCTGCGCCCGCGACGCCGTTCGAGCGCGCCCTGTGGCTGCTGGCGCTCCTGCCTGCGGCCGCCATGGCCCTGCCGTCGGCCGTTTGGCGCGGCTGGCCCGCCTGGCTCGGCCCGGCGGCCCACGGCGATCCCCTGCCGCTGGCCAGCGCCGCCGGGCGCACGCTGTTGCTCGCTCTGCCCCTGCTGCTGCTGCTGATCGGGGCCGAGCTGCGCGCGGCTCTGGGCCGCGGTCCGAGCGCCGGCGAACGGACCGAAAAGGGCGCCCAGCGCGGCCCCCTGGCGCTGCTGCTGTTGCTGCTCTTGGCGCGGGCCTCCGAGCTGCTCGGCCGCCCGCTCGACCACGACGGCGCGGCGGCCTTGCTGCCGCCCGCGCTGGCCCTGCTCGGGGGCCTGGCGGGCCTGTGCCTCTCGCCGCGCGGCGCTCCGGGACTGGCGCGCGGGCTGTGCGTCCTGAGCCTGCTGTGCAGCGCAGGCGCCCTCGGGACCGCGCTCTTCGACGCGCCGCTCGGGCTCGCCGGCGTGCTGGGCAACTCGGGCCCCAGCACCCAGCTGGCCCTGCCGGGCGCCCTGGCGGGTCTGTGGCTGTGGACGCGGGGCAGCGGGGCGGGCCGGCGGCTGGGCGCCGCGGCGTTCCTCGCGACGGCGCTGCACGCGGCCCTGGCGCCGGCCCTGGCGGCCCTGCTGGCCCTGGCCCTCGGCGCCCTGACCCTGGCGGCCACCGGCCGCGCCTCCGGCGCCGCCGCGTCCCTCGACCCGCAAGCCCCCGCGGGCAACCCCGCCGGCCCTGGATCCAACCCGCGGCGACTCGCGCGGCTCGGCCTGGCGGCCGCAGCGGCCCTGGGGATCGGGGGCCTAGCCTGGCTGGCCGCGTCCCTGCCGGCCCGCGGCGCGGCCCCGGCGCCGGGACCGCTCAGCGGTCTCGAAGTGCGCCTGTGGCTGTGGAGCACGGTGCCGGAACTCCTGGACCGCGACTGGGGCGCCCCCAAGCCGGCCTTCGAAGACGCCTACGAGACCCTGCGCCCGCCGGCGGAGCGCGCCCTTTCGGCGGCCGCCAGCGGCGGGCCGACCGCCGTCGAGCACCTGCACCAGGACTGGTTCCAGCTGGCCTTCGACTTCGGGCCCTTCGCGGCCGGGCTGGGCCTGCTGCTGGCCTTGGCCGCCGCCGCGGGGGCCCTGCGCGCCCTGCGCATCGGCTCGACCAGCGAGGCCGCCCTGGGCGCTGCCCTGCTCGGCCTGCTGCTGCTTTCCATGCAGCACACGCCCCTGACGCGCACGGCGCCCACGGCCTGGCTGGCCGGTCTGGCCGCGGGCCTGCTGGCCCCGCGCCGTCCGACCCGCGCGCGGCCTGCGGACTCACAGCGCGGCCAGGCCCTGCTGGCGGCCCTGGGGC
>JBIKLM010000539.1:0-2791 GCA_044359835.1 Planctomycetota bacterium | reverse complement strand
CCGGCCGAAAGGCCGCTCGGTGCGCCCCGCGGCTCCATTTCGGGTCGCCTGGCCCTGGAGGGGGTCTAGCCAGGCGATTCGTTGGACTTTGGGCGGCTGTAGGCGAATCGAGGCACTCTCGCAGGAATGCCGGACACGCAGCGGCTGCGCTCTCGGCGCTGGACCTGCAGGGCTGCGGGCGCGCCTGCTTGGGAGTTCCTTGGAGCACTCCCCGGGGGGCCGAACAGGCGGCCCGTGGCTGGAGAGCTGCGGTCCCAGGCAACGACCGATTCCAGGGCCCCCTCGAAGCTGCGGAGCTCCTGCTTCCCGCGAACCGGTGGAGCGGCCGGGCAGCTTCGGGGTCCCCCCGCCGCGCCCAGGGAACACCCGCCCGCCGTGCGGGCGCCGGCTGCGTAGACTCCGCCGCGATGACGGCGCCCGTCCAACCCATCGATCCCGCCCGCGGCGGAGCTCCCCTGGGCCTGCTGGCGGCGCTTTTGGCGCTGGCGGTCAGCGCCCTCGGCTGGCAAGCCGGCTTCGTCTGGGACGACGGGCCCCTGCTGGTGCACAACCCGGCGCTGCATGCCCCCGCCGGGTGGGAGCGCTTGCTGCTCGAGCCCTTCGTGGGCGGCGGCGCCGGGGCGGCGGGCCACTATCGGCCGCTCGGTTCGCTGCTCAGCCGGCTGGCCATGGCGCTGACGCCGGGCTCGCCCCTGGGGCTCAAACTCGCTGCGGGGTTGTTGCACGCCGCCTGCGCAGCGCTGCTCTGGCGCCTGTGCGCGCGGTTGTTCTGTGCGCTGGGCGCGCAGCGCTCCCCCGGCCGGCTGGCCGCCCTGTTCGCGGCCAGCCTGTTCGCGCTGGCGCCCGTGCAAGCCGAGGCCATCTGGTGGGCCAGCTCCGCGTCGGTGCCCCTGCACCTGGCCTGCCTGCTGACCGCCCTGCTGGCGAGCGGCGCGCCCTTCTCGCGCCCGGAGCGGCCCGCGGGCAGCCCGGCCTGCCTGGGGATCTGGCTGCTGCTGGCGCTGCTTTCCAAGGACAACGCCGCCGTGTTCCCGCTGTTGCTGGCGGGCAAGCTGGCGCTGTGGGGGCCGGCCGGCGCGCCGCGCCGCCGGCTCGCTTGGGCGATCGCCGCGGCGACCCTGCTCTGGCTCCTGCTGCGCGGGCTGGTGTTCGGCGCGGCGGACCTGGGGTTCGGCCGGGCCATCGTGGCGCCCGAGTTCGGCTGGGCGCGGCGCCTCAGCCTGGCGCTCGAGCTGTTCGGCGGAGCCCTGGGCAACGCGCTCTTGCCCTGGTGGCCGGAGCTGCTGCGCCCGATCGCCCCGGAGTTCGTGCCCGGCCCGCGCAGCCTGCTGGCGGCCGGCGGCCTGCTGGCCTTCGGCCTGTTGGTCAGAGCGGCGCGGCGACGTCGCTCGCGGGCCCTGGCCTGGGTCGCCCTGGGCCTGACGCTGTTGCTGCTGCCGATCGCCCTGCGGCCGGAGGCCCTGGGGCGCTATCCGCTCGGGGACCGTCAGCTCTACGGAGCGGTGGCCCTGTGGGCTGCCTTGGGCGCCGGCGCAGGGCTCGCCTGGCTGCGCCAGCGGCCCGGCCAACGCACGGCGTTGCTCGCCGCGGCGCTGGGCCTGCTCGCGACCAGCGCCTGGCGCAGCCAACAGCGCGCGCCCACCTGGCGCGACGACGTGGCCCTGTTCACGCGCGCCACCCAACAGAACCCCGACTCGACCTTCGGCTGGAATGCCCTGGGCCGCGCGCACCTCGAGCGCTTCCGCGCCGGCGGCGACCGCAGCGCCCTCCCGGCGGCCCAGGCCGCCTACGAGCGCACCCTCGAGCTGGCCCTCTCCGCGGCGCGCCAGCGCCTCGGTGAGCTGGGACTGGCGGTCGCCAGCGAAGGCCCCGAGACAGCGCCGGCCCGCGAGCTGGACTGGATCGCCAGCGCGGACCTGATCGAAGCCAACCTGGGGCTGGCCTGGTGCTTGATGCACGAGGCCGAGACCGATCCGTACCGCGACTTCGGCACGCCCCGCGCGCTGTTCGAGCGCGTGCTGCAGGCGGCGCCGGACAGCGCCGATGCGCGCGCCGGCTTGGCGGTGGCGCAGTTCTTCCAGGGGGAATCGGAGGCCGCCATGGAGAGCCTGCGCGAGGCGCTGCGCGCGGCGCCCGAGGATCCCGCGCTGCATCGGCAGGCGGCGCGCATGAGCCACGCCATGGGCGCTGCGGACGCGGCTCGGCGGCACGCGCAGCGGGCGATCGAGCTCGACCCCAACGCGCCCGCGGGGCATCTCTGGCTGGCGCGCGCCGAGCTCGGGCTCGAACACCTGAGCCAGGCCCGCTCCGCGGCGGAATCGGCGCGCCGGCTGGCGCCCGCTGACCCCCAGGTCGAGGTGCTGCTGGGCCTGATCGCCGGGCGCGGCGGCGACCTGCAGGCGGCCCTGCGCCATTTCGACGCCGCCCTGGCCCTCGATCCCGACCACGCCGAGGCCCATGCCCAGCGCGGCAAGGCGCTCTTCGCCCTCGGTCAAGTGGAGGCCGGTCTGTTCGCCTGGCGCAGCGCCGTCGAGCTCGACGAGACCCTGTTCGAGCCCCAATACAACCTGGCCAGCGAGCTCTTGCGCCTGGGCCAGAACGACGCGGCCCGCCCGCACCTGCGCCAGGCCTACGCCAACTGCCCGAGCCCCGAGCTGCGCACGCGCATGCGCGGCACCCTGGCCAACCTGGCCAAGTCCGACGCGGCCACCCTGCGCGCCCTGGCCAGCGTCGATCGCCGGCGCGATCCGGAGAGCGCCTTGGACTGGGCCCGCCTGGCCACGGAAGCGGA
>JBIKLM010000125.1:0-10190 GCA_044359835.1 Planctomycetota bacterium | reverse complement strand
CTCCTTCGCGGCCTACCCGTCTGGCCCGGTTACTGATCCGTTCGTCACAGGCGGACCCAATCGGGTCGTCCGCGACGGCAGCTTGGAAGACAGCTCCAACGTGTGTCGCTCCGCGCGCCGGGGCAGCAGCGCCCCCGGCCTCACGTTCTACGGCAAGGGGTTCCGGGTGGTCCTTGCCCCAGTTCTCGTCCCGTAGTCAAGCCGCAGCGCAGCGGGGCCGGATGCGCAGGCACGGAGGCGATCCGGAGCGGAGCCGGAGATGACGTAACCGCTGGCCCCGTATCGCAGGCGGGGCCCGCAGGTCGTTGCGCACGGCGGGCGTCCAGAATTCTGCTCTGGCCCCGCCGGCGGGCTGGGCGGCGGCTGAGCCGATCGGGGCGAGCGGGTGCCAACCCAAACGGGGCGATCGAGAGCCCGCGGGGGGATCACTTGCCGCCCGTGGTCTGGATGCAGGGAACAGCGTGGTGGAGGGGAGGCACGGGGGCCTTAGATCGCCACGCAGGGCCCTTAGTGGGACCCGTCCGGATGCCTGTCCAGGTTCGGAGCGGCGGTTAGGATCGAGGGCGAGCGAACCGTCTCGCGGATGTTCCCTGCTTCGCCTTGGCTCCACCCCCAGCTCCAGCCCCAGCAACTCGCGCCCATGCAACTCACGCCCATGCTGCCTCGCCTCCGCTTCGCCCGGATCGTCGCCCTGGCCCTTGGCTTCGCCAGCGTCTCGGGTCCCGCTTCCGCTCAAGTCACGCCCTACGGCAGCGGCATCAACCCCGCGGGCAGCCTGGAGCTGACCTCCGGCAGCCCGCTGATCGGCACCAGCTTCCAGCTCAGCGTGCGCAACACCGCGGCTTCGAACCCGTTGCCCGGGCAGGCCTACCTGTACCTGGCGAGCCAGCCTGCGCCCGGATTCCCCGGGGGCTTGGTGCTGCCGGGCCTTGGGCTTGGTTTCCCCGGCAGGCCAGGGGAGCTCCTGCTCGACGTGCTGCCGCCCAATCCGTTCCTGACCCTCGGTCCGATCCTCTATTTGGGCGGCACATCGAGCGGGGCCAACTTCTCCCTGAGCGTGCCCTCGAACCCGGCCCTGGTCGGCGTCGACGTCTATGCCCAGGGCCTGCTGGTGACCGACAACCAAGGCTTTTGGCTGGGCCTGACCAACGCGCTGCAGATCCCCCTGGGCGCACCGACGGTCCCGATCCCCGGTGTGACACCGATCCCAGGCCTGGCGATCATCCAAGCGGGGACGTTCCAGATGGGATCGGACGCGGTTCCTGGGCCCCCGTATTTCGGAGATTTAACTGAGAAGCCGGTCCATCCAGTGACCATCAGCTACCCCTTCTGGATGGGAGCGACGGAGGTGACCCAGGCGCAGTACCAGGGGCTGATGGGGACGAATCCCTCCTTCTTCCCCGGGGCCACCCGCCCCGTCGAGCAGGTTTCGTGGTTCGACGCTCAGGCCTATTGCGGCGCCTTGACCTCTCAGAAGGCCGCGCTGGGCAACGTGCCTGCGGGCTATCAGTACCGGCTGCCGACGGAGGCGGAATGGGAGTACGCCTGCCGCGCTGGGACGACGACGGAGTTCAACGTGGGCAGCGCCCTGTTCTGCAATCAGGCAAGATTCTTGTATTCCTATCACTCGAACAGCGAGTGCAGTGGTTGGTCGTCTGGCACGGTTCCCGTGGGAAGCTACTCGGCGAACCTCTGGGGTCTCTTCGACATGCATGGCAACGTGTGTGAATGGTGCCTCGACACCTTCGCGTCCTACCCGTCTGGCGCGGTTACGGATCCGTTCGTCACAGGGGGCCCCTTCCGGGTCTTTCGCGGCGGCAAGTGGTTCGGCAGCTCCTACGACTGCCGCTCCGCGGAGCGGCTCATCAACACCCCCGGCTACACGGACAACAGCTTCGGGTTCCGGGTTGTCCTGGCCCCAGTTCTCGTCCCGTAGTCAAGCGGTAGCGAAGCGGGGCCGGAGGCGCAGGCACGGAGGCGATCCGGAGCAGAGCCGGAGATGCCGTAGCCGCTGGCCCCGCGGAGCAGAGCGGGCGGATCTGAAGGCGTGCCAAAAACCTGTCGAAGCGTGAAGCCGGAAGGCGAGTCCGCGCGCCGCCTGCGGATGGACCGCGACACGCTCGGATCGCGGCCTCCGCGCGGTTGCGGGCTGCGATGCCGCTGCCGCGGGGCGCAACTGCTCAGATGGCACTCCTGATGTCCTGCCTCCCGGCCTGGACAGAGACGAGCGATGAATAGTCAGGATATAGAGCGGAGGACTGGACCGTACACGCCATTCCGGGGAGGCCCCCCGGCTCCTCGAGCGCGGAGCAAACCCGTGATGAACGCAGAGAACCAAGCCCCCGGGAACCCGGATCAAGACGGCGCCTTGGCTGCCCTCGAGCGCGCGGCCTGGCTGGCGCGCCAGACCGCGATCCAAACCAACACGCATTTGGTCATCGTCAAGGACGGCCGCCTGCTGCGAATTCCCCCGGACGAGCTGCGACGCGAGACGAAGCCCAAGGACGCGACTTCGGCATGAACGATGTGAACCGCAAGCAGCAGGGCCGGACCCGGTAGGACATCGCCCTGTCCCACGGCGTGTTGTACTGCGGCGGGGCCGAGGAGCGTATCCGCAGGTAGCTGCTCCAGGACGGCTAGATCGACCCGGTGATGGGCTTGCCGACCAACGGCTCCATTCCACGGGCATCCCGGTCTGCATACGAGTGCTGAAGAAGTGCAACCAGCCCGAGGACGTGCTCTTCGTCAACGCGGTCAGTGGCTGGCGAACCAGATGGCGGCGGGGTGGGTGGCGAGGGTGGGGGCGAAGAGGTCGGGGTCGCCGTCGCCGTCGAGGTCTTGGGCGCTGAGGGCGGCGCTGGAGGGGCTCTGGGTGGGGGGGCCGAGGGGCGGGCCGGAGAGTTCGAAGCGGCCGGGGTTGGTTTGGAGGAAGCGCCAGAGGCGTGCGCCTTGTTGGGCGATCAGGTCGGGGCGCGAGTCGGCGTCGAGGTCGGCGCTGGCGAGGGCCGAGAGGGCGGTGGTTTGGCCGGCGGGCAGGGGCAGGTCGATGGGGGCGTCGAAGCTGCCGGCGGGGTTTTGGCGGAAGAGGCGCAGGCCGGCGCCGGCGGGGGCCTCGGTCAGGAGGTCGAGGCGGCCGTCGCCGGAGAGCTCGGCGATCAGGAGCAGGCGGGCGCCGGGGGCCGGCAGGTCGGTCGAGACGGCGGATTCGAACTGGCCGCCGGGCAGGCCGCGCCAGAGGCGCAGGCTGCCGTTGCCGAAGTCGGCGATGGCGAGGTCCAGGTCGCCGTCTCGGTCGATGTCGGCGGCCTGGACCTGGCGCGGGTCGGCGCTCTGGCCGAGGTCGAGCTCGATCAACAGGCTCGGGTCGAGGCCGGCGCTGCCGCCCGGCAGGAGCAGCAGGGAGCGGCGCGCGCTGGACACACAGGCCAGGTCGGCGAAGCCGTCGCGGTTCCAGTCGAGCACCGCGAGGCCCAGGCCCGCGGCGTCGGCGAAGTCGAAGCGCGGATCGCTGAGCAGGCTCTGGCCGCCGGACAAGAAGCTGCCGCTCGGACCCTGGCGCCAGAGGGCCAGGCTGGCCCCGCCGGCGGCGGCCAGGTCCGGATCGCCGTCGCCGTCGAAGTCGCCGGCGGCCACCTGGCGGCAGACCAGGGCCGGGTTGCTGGCCGGCAGGCTCACGGCCTGCCAGCCGCCGGGTTCGAGCTGGCGCAGCAAGCGCGGCGCCGGCCCGTCGCTGGAGAGCAACCAATCGAGGGCTCCGTCCCGGTCGACGTCCAGGGCCGCCGCGCTCCGCGGCGCGCTGCCGGCCAGGTTGCTGGCGAGGGGCGTTTCGGCTGCGAAGCGCCCGGCCAGCACGGGCGCGACGCGCTCGAAGCCGCCGCCGATCGCCAGGCCGAGCTCGAGCGCGCCGTCGCGATCGAGGTCCCCCAGCAGCGCCGCGCCGCTGTCCTGGTCCGCGCCGGAGAGCGGCGAACCGGAGCCCAGCGCCAGGGGGGCCGGCACCAGGCCCGGCGGCAACGATCCGGGCGGCGCAGAACCGCTCGCCCCGGCGCCGCTCTCGAACAGCAGCGCGCGCTCCGCGCCGCGCCCGGCCAGCAGCAGATCGCCGCGCCCGTCCCGATCGAGATCGCCGGCGGCCAGGGGCCCGGCGCTGAAGCCGCTCGGCAGGAGCGCCTCGCTGGCCGAAGCCACGAAACCGAGCGCCCCTTCGGCTTCGAAACCGAGCAGCAGCGCCGCGCCGCCGTGGGTGTAGAGCTCGAGGGCGCCGTCGCGATCGAGATCCGCGGGCAGGAGCCGCCGCGCCAGGGGCCCGATGGCCGGCGTCAGCGCCTACGCCGCGCCGAAGCTGCCCGCGGGTCCCTGGATCTGCCGGCGCAGGCCGCTGCCGCCGCTCGGATTGCCGAGCAGCGCATCGAGCCGCCCGTCGCCGTCGAGGTCGAAGGCGCGGCTCGGGCCCGCGCCGACCTCCAGCGCCACGGCGGGCGCGAAGGCGCCGCCGCCGAGATTGCGCCACAGGCTGCCGGCAGCCGCGTCGCTGAGCAGCAGGTCCGGGCGGCCGTCCCGGTCGAAGTCGCCGGCTTCGAGCCCAAAGGCCTCCGGCGTCGCGCCGCCGCCGCCGAGGCGCAAGGGCGCCGTGGCGCTGAAGTCGAAGGCCGCGCCCTGCCACCAGATCGCCAGATCGCCGCTGCCGCGGTTGGCGAGCGCCAGGTCCAGGTCGCCGTCGCCGTCGAAGTCGAAGAGCTCGAGGGCCCGCGGGTCGTCCGCGGCGTCTACGAAGCCGCTGCGCTCGACGAATTCGCCGCGCCCTTGGTTTTCGAACAGGGCCACCCGCGCCGGGCCCTCCGCGCGCAGGCCCGCCAGGTCCAGGTCGCCGTCGCCGTCCAGATCGCCGGCCGCCAGGGCGCGGGCCTGGGCCCCGCCGGCGGGCGCGCCGATCGCCGCGCTCGACCCATCGAACGGGCGGCGCGGCACGATCGGCAGCGCGGTCTCGGCGCCGCTGCCACGGTCGTTGTCGTAGGGCGACGCGCGCAGGAACGCGCCCGCGCCAGGGCCGAGCTCCGCGAAGGCCTGGGCGCTGTCCCACACGAATCGCCCGCGCCGCGCGCCGCCCGCGCCGTCGAAGCGCGGCCCCTCGGCGAACACCAGCCGCCAGCGATCGCCGGGCTCGTGTTGGCTCGGGCCGTCGAGGCGCACGCGCTCGCGCCCGGCCTCGAACTCGAGGATCGCGCGCTGCTCGCGCAGGCCGCCGGCGCTCCAGATCGCATCCGCGCTGGGCAGGGCCAGCAGCAGCGCCGTGGGCCCGGATTCCGGAGCCGCCGCGAGGGCGCGCACCGCGGCGCCGGCGCTGCCGAGCAGCTCCCCGTTGCCGCCGGAGAGCGGCAGTTCAAAGAGCTGCCGGTCGTCGCGGGCGATCAGCCACAGGCGGCGCCCCTCGGCGTCGATGGCCAGGGCGCTGGGCGCATCCAGCGCGGCGCCCAGCGCGTCCCGCGCCGGCAGCGCCACCCGTGTGCGGCGCTCGAGGTCCACGCGCCAGAGCTGCCCGCTGCCCGCGCCGCCGCCGGGCGCGCCCTGGCGCTCGGCCAGCAGCGCCTCGGCGGGCCGCCAGGGATCGAGGGCCAAGCCGGTGGGCTGCTGCAGACCGCCCAGCAGCAGCACGGCGGGCTCGGCCGCGCCGCGGCGGATTTCGATCAGCATCGAGCCGACCGTCAGGTAGCCGCGCTGTGGGCCGGCGACCGCCAGGGCTTGGATCGCGCCCGGGTCGAGGCCGGGCGGCCGCAGGGCCACGGTTTCGAGCCCGGCCGCAGGATCGAAGCGCGCCACGCGCCATTCGCCGGCGACGTCGCTGGCGATCCACAGGGCGGCGCTGCCGGGCTCGCGCGCCAGGGCCGCGGGCGCGCCGGGCCCGCTGGCCAGGGCCGTTGCGGCGCCGCTCGCCAGGGCGCGGCGCGAAAGGCTCCAGCCGCCGGCGGCGCTTTCGAGCACCAGCGCGTGGAGTCCGTCCGCTTCCAGCAGGGCCGCGGCGGGCTGCAGGGCGGGCGTGGCGCTCCAGGCCAACGCCAGGGAGCGCGGGGCCAGGTCCCCGGCCCACAGCTCGAGCTCCCGGCCGACCAGGCTCTCGGCCACGGCCCAGGGCGCGCCCTGCACGATCCCGACCAGGCGCAGCTCGTCGGGGCCGAGGCGCTCGGCGAGGCCCTCGGCGCGGCGCGGGAAGGGCCGGGCCAGGCGCAGGCTCGCTTCGGCGCCGGGCACAGCCAGGGCCGCCTGCAGCTCGTCCCAGGTGCCCGGCAAGGGCGGAAAGGACTGTCCCGGAGCGCGCCACTGCACCACCACGCGCAGCGGGCCGCCTTCGGCGTCGGACAGCGCGAAGGGCAGCACCAGCCCGCGGCGCCGGTCGCCGCTGGCGAGCAGCGCCGCCGTGTCGACCGTCAGGCTGGGCGGGGCGTCGTTGTCGAGCGCGATCGGCGTGCTTTCGAGGGGCGCGCTGAAGGCGGCGCCGTCGAAGGCGGTCAGCCGCAGGCGCACGGAGGCATCCACGCCGGGCAGGTCCGCGGCGCTGTTCCAGGTCAGGCTGCCGGGCACGCCGAAGGCGTTGGAGGGCAGGCCCGCGGCGGCGAAGGGCGGCGGCGCGGTGGAGCCCGCCGGCGTGGCCAGGGCGTAGCCCGCGTCGGGCTGGTCGTCGAGGCGATCGAATTCGAGCCGCAGGGCCAGCGGGTCGGCGTTTGGGTCCGCCAGCACGAAGCCGAGCGCTACGGGGCCCGCGCCGCTAGCCGGCACGCTCGCCGAGAGCACGGTCGGCGGGTCGTTGCCCAGGTCTGCCAGGGCCGCGTTCAGGCCCAGGGTCGGCGACTCCTGCAGGCCCGGCACCCGCGCCCAGACCAGGATGTCCAGGGCCAGGCCACCCGCGGCCGCCCAGGGCTCCTGCGCGAAGTCCCAGTCCAAGCTCTGCGGCAGGCCCTGGGCGCTGGCGGGCAGGGTCAGGGGATTTTGATCGAGGCCCAGCAGGGGCGTGTCGACCGTGGCCCCCTGGTCGTTGGTGAAGCGCTGGCGCAGCTCGAGCACCAAGGGCTGGTCCAGGGGCTCGGTCAGCAGGAAGCGGATCTCGGCGGGGGGGCTCTGGGTCGACAGCAGCGCCAGGGCCGACACGCCGGTGGGGGGCGGCCCGCCGCTGCCCCCGCCGCCTCCGCCCGCGGCGGCCCCGGCCGCGCCGAGGCTGGCGAAACCGCAGCTTCCCAGGCCCGCGGTGGCCGCCAGGGCCAGCAGGGCCAGGGCTCGGGGGGCGCGGGCCCGAATCCCGGCGCGTCGGGCGCCGGGGGCGCGTCCGGGGGTCCCTCGAGCGGAGGGGCGCGCGGGCTGCCGAGGGGAGTGGCGAGCGGACTGCCGGGCGGGGGAGGCGGCCATGGCCCGAGGATACGGGCTCCAGCGGAGGGACCCGCGGAGCAGCTGCGCGGGCCGGGGCTTGGCTCGGCCGGGCCTCGCTGCTACCTTTTCCCGCCCTTTCGGTCCCGATCGACCCCTCACGGCGGCTCGGCGGCCAGCCCGAACCTCCCCGCCCTCCCGCACGAGCCTTCCCCAGCGAGCCATGTCGCGAGTCTGCCAGTCCACCGGCAAGCACACCGCTTTCGGCAAACAGATCACCCGCCGCGGTCTGCCCAAGCGCAAGGGCGGCGTCGGTCTCAAGACCACGGGCATCACCGCCCGCACGTTCAAGGCCAACATCCAGAAGATCCGCGTGGTCATGCCGGACGGCAGCATCGAGCGCCTGCGCCTGTCCACCAAGGCCATCAAGACCGGCATGATCGAGCTCAAGCGCGGCGACAAGACCCTGCGCTTCCCGCTCCGTAAGGCCACCCGCCGCGGCAACGCCCCCGCCGCCCAGGCCTGATCCGCTCGCCGCGCGCGGCCCGTCCGCGCGCCGGGCGCGAGCGCCCGGACCTCCGTTCCGGCCCCCGCTTCCGCCCCCCCCAGTCCAACCGTCCGTCCACGCCCACCGTCCCGGTGCCCCCCAGGGGGCCCTGTCCCGACCCTCTCGGCTAGCCCAGCCCGACCCCGCCAGCGCCAACCCGGCCCCCGCGAGCGATGAAGATCAAGGAACGTTTCGTGTTCATGATGTGCGGCGATTGCAACAACCGCAACTACACGACCCACAAGCGCCAGAAGTCCGCCTACAAGCTGGCCAAGAAGAAGTTCTGCCCGTTCTGCCGCAAGCACACCGAGCACAAAGAGAAGAAGCTCTGACCTCTGGCTGAAGCGAGCCGCGCGCGGCCAGGGCCAGACCCGCGCCGCTGGCTACAGCGCTCGCCGGCTGCAGAGCTCGCCGGCCGCAACACGCCGCCGCCGGAGGTCGCCGACCGCGGCCGACCGGCCCCGAAAAAGCCGCCCTGCGGCTTTTTTCGTTGGTGCTCGCCGCCTGCGCCGCGCGCTTCGCCGCGGGAGCGCCTGCGGGCTGCAGCCGAGCAGCCGGGCAGCAAAGCAGGCAAAGCCGGCGCGGCTGCTGGAGTCGGACAGTAGCGTTTCGCGGGCTTGCCGATCGCTCGGGCGCAGCCCGAGTCGAAGCTCTCCCGGCCGCTCAGGCCTCGAAGCAGCGCCGCAGGAACTCGCCCAGGTCCGCGATCTCCTCTTCGCAGACCTGGTGCCCCATCGGGTAGGCGTGCCACTCGACCGGATAGCCGAGTTCGACCAGGGCCGCGCGCGCTTCCTGGCCGCGGGCGTGCTGCACCATCGGGTCGAGGCTGCCGTGGGCCTGGAAGATCGGCACGTCCCGATTGGCCGGCGAGCGCTCGGTCGCCAGGCTGCGGCCGCGCACCAGGTAGGTCGAGAGGGCCACGATGCCCGCCAGGCGCTGGCCGTGGCGCAGCCCGAGGTGCAGGGCGATCGCGCCGCCCTGGCTGAAGCCCGCCAGGACGATCCGCTCGGGCGCCACGCCGCGCTCGGTTTCGCGCTCGATCAGCGCCGCGACCCGCGCGCAGGAATCGAGGATGCCGGCCTCGTCCTGGCGCGATTCGAGCTGCATGCCCAGGATGTCGTACCAGGCGCGCATGCGCATGCCGCCGTTGATCGTCACCGGCCGCACCGGCGCGTGCGGGAAGACGAAACGCAGCGGCAGGTGCTCGAGCCCCAGCAGCGGCACGATCGGCGGGAAGTCGTGGCCATCGGCCCCGAGGCCGTGCATCCAGATCACCGCGGCATCCGCCGGAGCTTGGCGGGGTTCGATCTCGACCGTTTCGAGCAGGGCCATCGGAGGGGCGGCGGGGAGAGCGGGGGCGGCGGCGGGCGAGCGCGGCGCGCTTCCAGCGCGCGGGGAGCGCGAGGCGCAGAGTACACTCGCGCGCCCGCTGTCTGGAAGGAGCCCAAGATGACCGACCCGCGCCTCGCTGCCGCCCTTGAGGGCTTGAACCGCGAGCAGCGCGAGGCGGTCGAGGCCACGGAGGGGCCGGTGCTGGTGCTGGCGGGGGCGGGCTCGGGCAAGACGCGGGTGATCACGGTGCGCACGGCGCGCTTGATCGATCTGGGCGTGCGGCCCGAGCAGATCCTGGCCCTGACCTTCACCAACAAGGCCGCCCAGGAGATGCAGCGCCGCATCCAAGGCCTGGTGGGCGGCGCGGCGGATCTGGTGGTGGCCGGCACCTTCCACTCCTTCTGCTTGGCGCTGCTGCGCGACAACCTGGAGCGGCTGGGGCTTTCGAAGCGCTTCGGCCTGTGCGACGCGGCGGACCAGCAGAGCAATGCCCGCGGGGCCCTGCGCGACCTGGGCGTGACCGAGACCGCGCTGACGCCGGCGGCCCTGCAGGGGCGCCTGTCGCTGCTCAAGAACCGGCTGGTCAGCCCGGCCGAGGCCAAGGCCGCGGCGCGCGACGACCAGGAAGCCTTGGTGGCCGACGCCTACCAGGCCTACCAGGAGCGCCTGCGGCGCGCGCGCACCTTCGACTTCGACGATCTGCTGGTCGAGACCGTGGGGCTGCTGCGCGGCCACGCCGATCTGCGCCACGAGCTCTCGCGGCGTTTCCGCTATGTGATGGTCGACGAGTACCAGGACACCTGCGTGGCCCAGTACGAGCTGCTGCGCCTCCTGGCGCGGCCCGAGCCGCGCGCGCCGGTCGGCAACCTGTGTGCGGTGGGCGACGACGACCAGTCGATCTACGGCTGGCGCGGGGCCGAGGTCGAGAAGATCCTGGGCTTCGAACGGGATTTCCCCG